>SPCO01000043.1 GCA_004525275.1 Thermomicrobiales bacterium
CATGCTGCCGGTCCGGTCCATGATCAGTACCACGTCGACCGGGGTCACCGGCGACTTGCCGCACGCGCCGTTACAGGCGGCGGCCGTGACCACGCCGGTCGATCCGCTGTTGACGCCGACGACCCTGGCGAATGAGTAGGGCGTCGTGGCCGCGCCGCTGATGAACACGGTGTTGCACTTGTCCCCGACCGACGGAACGCACGATGAGAAACGCGTCGGCCCGGCGCCCAGGAAGTCGCTGGCGACCGGAGCGCGGCCCATGGACTTGCTCGGATCGCAGACGATCGGGATGTCGCGGGATATGTATGGCTTGGCCGGGGTGCTGGTGTCGACGCCGATCAGGCACTTGTATTCGATCTTATACGCAGACGGGGGCAGGCCTGGGTAGTTGGCCTGGACCGTCTTGTCGATCAGGCTGTTGACGGCCGCCGCCGAGCCCGCGACGGACCCGTCGACCGGCATCACCGTGCCCCCGGCCAGGGCTGCCGAGTCCATGGCGTTGACCAGGATCTGGCGATTGTTCCGAAGCATGCCGACATCCACGACCAGGCCGGCGAAGGCCAGGATGACGACCAGGACGAGCGCGAACAAGACGATGATCTGACCGTGTTCCCGATCTCCGTCGGTGCGCCGCACGCGGATCATGACCGCGGCTACTCCCGCACCATTTGGACGCTCGACCCGAGGTCGATCGTCTGCCCGAAGAGCAGCGGGAAGAACGTGTGATAGGAGTAGTTGACGTTGACCTGCACGGCATCGCCGGCCTGCGAGCTCGTCGCTGAGGCGAACGAGCAGGATCCCGACGTTGCGATGGCGACGCACGCGGTCTTGACCCCGATGTTGCCGACGACCAGTCCCGTAGACATGGACAACACCTTGCCCTGGGCCACGCCGGGGATCGTTGTCGGGTCGGAGGCGATGATCGCCTGGCGGGCGCCCTCGCGGGCCGCGCTGATGACGGTCATCCGCGAATACAGCAGGAAGCCGAAGTCGAGGATCCCCGACAGGACCAGCAGGAAGGCGGGCAGGACGAGGGCGAATTCGACCAGGGCCTGACCACGCGTACGTGGTCGTCGGCGGGATCGCCGCGAGCGAGGTCCTGAGGTTCGAAGGTTCGGCACGATCTCACTTCTCTAGGTGAACGGGAATGTTGCGAAATCCTGCCCTGTTCGTCGGGTGGAGGCTATGGGACATTGGTACCCGCCACCACGATCACCGCGCTGGGATCGCCGGTGACAGCAGGCGACGGAAATCGCTGAACAGGACCTTTGTACGGCTTGGCGTTGCGGGGAAGCCGGTACCGTGCAGCGCGGCTCGCTCAGCCCTCGATCGAGATCAGGCGTCCGAGGCGTTCCCCGGCGCGCTCCAGCGGATCAACGCCGGCCGCCATCGCGGCTTCGACCGACCGTGGTCCCTCGATGACCGGGACCGCGATGGCCCCGACCGCGGCCAGGGCTTCGACGCCCTCAGGCTCCACGCCACCGCCGACCGCGATACATGGGACACCCGCCGCCTGTGCCCGTAGCGCGACCCCGAGGGCGGTCTTGCCAAAGGCTGTCTGGGCATCGATCCGACCTTCGCCGGTGATGACGAGGTCGGCTTGCGCGAGGCGTGGCTCGAAGTCGGTCGCGTGCATGACGAGATCCACGCCGGGACGAAGCGCGAACCGGTCAAATGCGCGTTGGATCGCCATCAACGCGAAACCGACGCCGCCAGCGGCCCCGGCACCCGGCTGGTCGCGCTGCGAGACGGGCCAATCGAGCGCCGGATCGAGGAGATCGCCGAGATGGGCGAGACGCCCGTCGAGGTCGGCCACCTGCTCTGGCGTCGCCCCTTTTTGCGGGCCGTAGATCGCGGCCGCGCCATCCGGGCCAAGGAGCGGGTTGGTCACGTCGCAGGCCACGGACAAACGGAGATGACCCAACTCAGGGGCCAGCGCCTCCAGCGTCACCGAATCGAGGACCTCCGGGATGCCGCTGGGCGGCGAGGCTCGCTCTGGCCGGGGAGAATAGTCCATCCCAAGCGCGCAAAGCATCCCGAAGCCACCGTCTGATGTCGCGCTGCCGCCGATCCCCATGATGACCTCGCGAGCGCCCGATGCGGCTACCACCCGAAGCAACTCGCCGAGACCCGCCGAGGTGGCGTGGACCGCATCGCGGTCCACGGGGGCGACCCGAGACAGGCCCGAGCATTCGGCCATCTCGATGACGGCCCGCTGCCCATCCGCCGATCGAAGCCAACGCGCCCGGATCTGGCGGTGGAGTGGATCCGCAACGATCGCCTCCTGCCACTCCCAGCCACCGGCGCCGGCCACGGACTCGAGCGTGCCCTCGCCGCCATCCGCCAGTGGGCAGAGCAGGATCGTGTCGCTTGGTCGAGCGCGGCTCCAGCCGTCCGCCAGCGCGCGGGCGACCTGGACCGAGCTCAGCGAACCCTTGAATGAGTCGGGCGCGATCAGAACGGTGCGCGGCCGTGCGGTCACGAGCCGATCACGATTTCGGAGAACGCCGCCGTGGGGCCGCCTTGGGTCGGTCGGCTGCTGCTGCTGCCTGCTCGCCGGCGGTCCCGGGCGGACGTCGTCGTTCGAGGTACTCCGGGATCCGGATCATCGGTGGACGTTCCTGGTCGGCCAGCTCGATGATCTCCAGGGACAGGCGGCCCTTGCCGGAACGGGGCAGCTTCATGGTCGAGCCAAGCTCGGCGAACAACCGCACCTTGCGGCGCTCCTCGAGGCGCTTCATCACCGCTTGCAGGATCACGAAGGACATTCGCGACAGGCCCTCAAGTTCCTGATTGCGATGAACCCGACGTTCCAGGTCCACCTGGCCGAGCCCCTCGATCCCGGCCCGCTCGGTCGCGTCGATGAGGTGCCCGATCTCGACCGCGTAGCCTGTGAAGAACGGGATCGACTCGAGGAGCGCGCGCCGGCCGGCGTACTCGCCCGAAAGTGGCTGGATCATCCCCGACAGCTCCGGGTAGAAGAGGTTGATGAGCGGGCGCGCCACGAGCTCCGTGACCCTGCCGCCGCCGCCTTCATTGAGCACACCGCCCTCGACGATCGGGCGCTGGTAATAGCCCTTGACGTATTGCAGGCGCGGCTCGTGGAGGAGTGGCCCGAGCGTCCCGTAGACCATCCGGGGATGCCAGTGCTTCACGTCCGTATCGGCCCACACGACGATGTCACCGGATGTTTCGAACAGAGATTTCCAGAGCGCCTCGCCCTTGCCCACGAAGGAGCCGTAGCGGGGCAGGACATCGGGATGCTGGACGACCCGGGCACCCTCCGCCTCGGCGATCTCCCGGGTCCGATCGGTCGATGCCGAATCGATGACCAGGACCTCGTCCAGGAGCGGCACTCGTCCGACCATCTCGCGCATCGCTCGTCGCACGATGGGCCCGATCGTCTCCTCCTCGTTGAGTGTGGGCAGGACGAGACTGATCGTCAGACGCTGCTTCTCCTTGAGCGTGACGAGACGGCGCAGGTCGGCGAATTCAGCGTGGTGGAAGTTTGATTCACCGAACCAGCGTTCGACCCGGGCCGGGACGGCCCTTGCCTCCTCGGCGGCTCGATCGGCGGCGGCGAGCGTCTCCGCCCGCGCGGCCAACTGCTCGAACGTCGCGCGCTCGATGGTCTCCCTGGTCTTGACGATCATGACGCTCGGCTTCGCCCGAGCCGCGATCGATTCCGGCAACGCGCCGAAGAGATAGGTCTCGCCGTCTGTCCCGCTGGCCTGGGTGGAGGCGCCCATGACGACGAGGTCCGCCTTCTCAGCTTCCTTCAGGATCGCGTTCCGGACGTTGGGAGCCTCCTGCAGGATCCCTTCGCTTCGGCCGCTGATGTGCTGTTTGATGAACGAGGCAAGCGCCCGCTCCGCCTGGGCCCGGACCGCGAGCGTGATGCCGGGCGGGACGAGATGCAGGATCGTGACCGTTGCATCGTGGTGACGGGCGATTGCATCGGCGAAATGCAGCGCGAGCTCCGCGTGTGGACCGCCTCGGACCGGGACGAGGATGCGCTGGATGGGCTTGGTCCCGCGTTGTTTGACGACGGCGATGTCGCATGGCGCGTCGCGCACGACTTCGTCGATCGTGGTCGAGAAGATGGTCGGACCGCCCGCATCCCGTCCACCGGCCGCGCGTCCACCCCAACCGAAGATGATGAGATCGGCTTCCTGCTCGGCCGATGCCTCGATGATCCCCTCGGCGGCATGGCGGCCGATTCGGACGATCGGGTGGATCGTGGATCCGGGCGGCGCGAAATCAAGGACCCGCTGGAGCAGCCGTCGAGCGTGTCTGGCCCGGGTGGCACCCTCCGACAGGGGCATCCCCTCGGGGACTTCCACGATGCCCAGAGCCGACAGCTCACCGGCTCTGCGATCGAGCATCGCGGCTCCGAGCCGGATGAGTTCCTCGGCGGTCAGTGGATTGGCGACCGGGATGAGGATCCGTGAGGGCAGCGGCGCCTTGATGGCCATCAGGCCTCGTTCCAGCGGCTAACCAGATACGGCTTGAGGAGCTCGAACTCTCGCGCTTGACGTTCTACGCGCTCTTCCGCCTGGTCCGTCGTGACGCTCCGGTTCTCGATGACGAAGCTTCCGACCCGACCGAAGTAGATCGGAACGAGGGCAGCTACGATCGTCTCGAGCGATGGTTTCGGGTCGCGTGCCGCGATGATCATGTCGTAGATGACGCGCGCCCATAAGTCGTCCGGGAAGTGGAAGGCGGCGACCGCATCGGCCATCTCCAGGGTGGTTGCCGTCGTCGAGGCGACATCGCCGCCAAGGCCCAACTTGGTCCGGGCTGAATCCTCCAGCCGACCCGCTTCGGCGGCGAGTTCCAGCACCGTCTCGAGGGTTTCGGGCGCGAGCATCTTCGCCCACGTTTCGGCGAGCGTCAGCGAACCGACGTGGAACTCGGACAGCAGCCGGAGCGTGTTGACCTCCAGCGGCGGTGGGTCGATGAAGCGCTCGAACCCGTAGGCGGGCACGTCGTGACTGCCGTGGATGGAGGTCCACTGGTCTGGGTATCGGTTGGCCAGTTCCAGGATCGTTCCAACGACCTGGCGGAACATCGGCCCGAGGTCGGAGCCCGGGTCCTTTGGATCGTGGATCTTGGCCCCGAGCCGGGTCTGACAAACGGCGAACCCCGCGGTGATCGCGGACGTCGTCATCCAGATGTCGATGCCGAATCGGCTGATCTCCGGTGTCCAGTCATCAAGCGCCAGATAGTGCTTGATGAGATCGCCGGACACCCCGAAGTCGCCACCGATCGGCTGACGGATACGATGACCATAGAGCGCCCGGGTGAGCGGGTAGGTGACGGTGTTGGTGATCGTGCCGTCGAACTTGTAGCGGGCGTAGAGCGGCGCGACGAAGTCGTAGCCGCCCTTGAGGATCGGCCCGGCGAGCAATTCGATCCACTCGGGCACGATGCTCCGAAGGTCGCTGTCGACGACGACCAGGGCCTGGACCTGGAGGGCGTCCGCCATCTCGAAGATCGTCCGCAGAGCTGCGCCCTTGCCGCCGACGCCGTCGATCTCCGGATAGGTCAGGCTCACTCGCTCGAGCTTGTTGGTCGGCCGGACGAGCAGGATCTGCTCGATATAGTCCGGCGGCTCCGTCTCGATCACGACGCGACCGGTGCCATCGGGCGATCCAGCGTCTGAATTGACGACGACCGGGTGGAGATCCGGGAAGTACTGGACAAGGCCTGCCTGCGCCGCGCGGACGACATAACCAATCGTCGCAGCGTTCTTGAAGCTCGGGATGCCCACCATGATATCGACCCGACCGAGTCGCGAGATCTCGTCGCGGATGGCCGGTGTCAGGGCTGTCTCTGGCACGCCTCCACGATACCACCGTCAGCGGCGGGGCATCCCCCCGATGGTCCATTCCGGGTTTGTTTCGCCCGGTCTGTAGCGACTGTTCGCGGCCTTGTAGGTGAGCCCGCCGAAGCCCTGTCCGCGCCATGAGCCGACCCATGATTCGATCGGCGGTCGGACGTAGATACCCAACCGGACAAGGTCCGACTCGACCACGACACCCTCGAGCAGCCGGCGTCGTTCGAGGAGTGGGATGTCGAGCAACCAGGCCTCATCCAGCCACACGAGGTCCGTTGCGACGAAGCTGATCTCCTCGCCCTCTTCGAGCGTTCTGGCTTTGAGTGCCGCCTCGCGAAGGGCGACGGCATCGACCGCGCGATTGCGCCGGAGGCCGATGAGCGAGCCCAGCGACGGGCTCTCGATCGAATATCCGAAGGTCGTGACGCCGTGCTGGACCGCCTGCTTGGTGAGGTAGCCGTCGAGAACGAGCCCGGTTGCGCGCAATCCCGAGACGAGGGCGTCGAGGATGGCATCGACACCGTCGATCGGGTCGGCCTGTTCGTCGACCAGCAGGGCCCCGGCGACATCGATCGCGGCCAGGGCCCGGACGCCGACCCACAGCGGCTCGACGATCGGGTCGAGGATCTTGGCCGGTGAACCGGAACCGTAGATCTGCGGCCGAAGCGAGCTGAGGAGGTCCCGCGGATCGCTCGTTTCATCGTGTTGCATCGACGCATCCTACCCGCTCCAGCGCGGCTATCATCCGCCAGTGACGAGCGCAACCGCGCCTCGCGATCCAGCGCCCGGAACCGGGCATGCTGAGCAGCCAGCCAGGGGCCTCGGCGGGCTGACCCCAACTGGTCGGGCGGTCGTTCCCGCGTCCTGGGCGTTGTACGACTTCGCCAACACGATCTTCTCGTTCGCGGTCGTGTCCGGGGCGATCGGCCTCTACCTGGTCAACGACAACCAATTCGGCGAGCGTGACGGCAATCTGCTCCTGTCCGTCGCGGTGGTCGCGAGCGTCGGGGTCAACGCCCTCGTGTCTCCGATCCTTGGCGCTCTCTCGGACCGCGGGGCCGGCCGGATGCCGTTCCTGCTGTTCTTCACGGCGCTGTGCATCGGTGCGACCTTCTTCATCGGTGACCTGCCGCCATTCATCGGTCTGGCCTTGTTCATCGTCGCCAACTTCGCGTACCAGGCCGCCCTCATCTACTACGACGCGACGATCAGGACGGTGAGCTACCCCGCGACGCGGGGGAGGTTGTCCGGTCTGGGCACGGCGATCGGCTACTGCGGGACCGTCTTCGTCGGGTTGCTGATCTTCCTGCTGGATATCCCGGTCGTGGATCGCTTCCGGGTGACAGCCCTGCTCTTCGCGCTCTTTGCGATCCCGATCTTCGTGTTCGTCCGCGAACCGCGAGTGTCGGGCCGGGCGGCGATCACCGGCGCCGACATCCGAGGCTCCTTCGGCCAGCTTCGACGTTCCATCGTGCACGCACGGGAGGTGCCCGAACTGGGACGGTTCCTCGTCGGACGCTTCTTCTACTCCGACGCGGTCAATACGGTCATCGTGGTCATGAGCGTCGTGACCGTGAAGACGATGGGCCTGACCGAGCGGGAGAGCGTCCTGGTCCTGCTATCCCTGACCCTGGTCGCGATCGCGATGAGCTTCGTGTGGGGTCTGCTGGTCGACCGTCGGGGTCCGAAGTGGACGCTTGTCGCGGTCCTGGTCTCGTGGGCCGTCGGGCTCGTGCTCGGCGGTGTGGCGGTCGGTTTCGGGCCTTCGGGGCTGACACTCTTCCTCGTGGCCGGGGCGATCCTGGGCTCCGGTCTCGGGGGCGTCCAGGTGGCCGACCGAGTCCTGATGGTTCGGCTGTCGCCGCCGGACAAGATCGGCGAATTCTTCGGGATCTACGGTCTCGTGGGCAAGGGATCGCAGGTCATCGGCCAGTTGCTCTACGGGGTCATCCTGTTTCTGCTGCTCGATTCCTTCGGGAACGGTGCATATCAAGTCGCCGTGCTGAGCCTCCTGGTGACGATGCTCATCGGGCTGTGGTTGGTCTGGCCGGTCCGTGACGATTGGAGCGGATCCGGCGAGCGGATTCTGCCCGAGGCGATGGGCCCGGTCGCGCCTCCCGAGCGGCTGTCGCCAGCAGGAGGTCCACTGGAGCCTCGGTAGCGGCTGGGGCCGGGACGCTCGCGCGCGTCAGTCCGGGTAGCCATCCGGATGCGACTGCCGCCAGGCCCATGCCGAGCCGACCATCTGGTCCAGGCTCGGACGCTCCGATCGCCAGCCAAGGACCTCGGCGGCCCGAGCGGAGCTTGCCACCAGGACCGGCGGATCGCCGACGCGACGAGGTCCGATCTCGAAGGGGATGGTCCGACCCACGGTCGACTCCGCGGCGGCGATGATCTCGCGGACCGAGAAGCCTCCACCACTGCCGAGGTTGCAGACCAGCGGCTCGGCCGTTCGCGGGTCGTCGGCGGCGGTTGCGTCGATGGCGCGGATATGCGCGTCGGCGAGATCGGAGACGTGGATGTAATCGCGGATGCAGGTGCCGTCCGGTGTCGCGTAGTCGTCACCAAAGACTGTCAGCTCGCGGCGGCCCTCGGCGGCCGCCAGCACGTTCGGGATCAGGTGGGTCTCGGGGTCGTGCGCTTCGCCGGACGCCGCACTGGCGCCCGCGACGTTGAAGTATCGGAGGCTGACGCTGCGCAGACCGTAGGCCCGCCCATACCAGCCAAGCGCGGACTCGAAGGCTCGCTTTGATTCGCCGTACGGGTTGATCGGGCGCAGCGGCGCGTCCTCGGGGATCGGTGTCGTGTCGGGGACCCCGTACACCGCCGCCGTCGAGGAAAACACGACGCGCTGGACCCCAGCCGCACGCGCGGCATCCAGGAGCGCGACGCCACCGGCGACGTTTTCGTTGTAGTACCTGGCCGGGTCGACGATGGATTCGCCGACCAGCGATCTCGCAGCGCAATGGAGGATGGCCTCGACCCGTTCCACCTCGAGCAGTCGGGCAAGGGCATCCCGGTTTGTATAAGTCCCTACGTGCAGGGTGGCGCCGGGCGGGACCGCGCCGCGATGCCCGGTCGTCAGGTCATCGAGGACGACCGTCTCGTGCCCGGCGGCCAGGAGGGCTTCGGCCGAGACCGAGCCGACATAGCCGGCGCCACCGGTCACCAGGATCCTTGTCATGGCCGAAACGATACGCGGTCCGGGCACCGGTTGGCTGGGCGGGTGGGCCGGTGTCGGTCGGCGCCTCGATCGGCGCGGCGATCGAGCTTCCGCCGTCCCGTATGCACGCCAGTCATATGACCTGGGCCTGGGTGCGCGTATCGACCCTCCGATGGCTCAGCCGATACGTATCTCGAGGGTCGTCGTCCGTGGCGCAGCCACAGATTCGCCAACTGTCCGGTCGGCAGTGCAAGGGCTAAGACGGCTGTGCATATTCGCGGCCACAACGACAGTGCGGCCGAGCGTGGAGCGGTTTCAGCGGCGACGGAAGAGACGGTCGATCCAGGATCGACGGCGAGGCTTGGCGATCGGCTCGGGAGGGGCCGAGTCTGGGGCCGCCGGTTCAGCGGAGGGCACCGCATGCTCATCGGGCGTCGGCTCGGCCGGCACGGGCTCGGCCGGCACAGGCTCGGCTGGGGTCGCTGCCGGCACAGGCTCGGCTGGGGTCGCTGCCGGCACAGGCTCGGCTGGGGTCGCTGCCGGCAC
>SPCO01000209.1 GCA_004525275.1 Thermomicrobiales bacterium
CGTCCGTCAACCACCGCCAGCGCTTTCGTGTGCCCGGCGGCGGTGTGGCCGCGAGGTGTGCTGCGGCCACCGCGGCGGCCGTACGGTCGTGGAGTTTGCGTCTCACCTGATGCGCCGTCCGTCGCTCGGTCGAAGACCAGGGATCGGGAGCCTGTGCTCCCGGCCCGACGCCGACAAGTTCCTGCCAGGTGACGGGCTCCTGGATGTCGAGCCGGAAGCGACGGCCCCGATACAGCTCATCTGTGCCGCCGAGGATGATCGGTACGATCGGGGCCCCCGTCCGAAGCGCAAAATAGCCCAGACCTGCCCCGAACGGCCTGGCGATGCCCGGCGTCGTCGGCGGCCCGGTCTCGGGGAACAGGCACAGGACCGCTCCCGCGTCCATGGCGGCCGCGGCCGCCGCCAGGTACGTCTCGATCGCGGTCCGATCGCCACCGGGCCAGAGCGGGATCAGCCCGCCGACCCGCCGGACGAGCCACCGGCGCCATACCGAGCGGAACATCGCCCGCCCGTCGCCGAAGAGGATGAGCCTCGGCTCCACAGGCAGGCTGTCAGCCACGATGAATGGATCGACCCAGCTCCGATGCGGCAGACCGGCAGCGATCCAGCCGCCAGTGACCCGACCATCCGCCCCACGCGGCAGGTGCGCGCGGCCATGGACCTCCACGCGGAACCCGAAGACGCCTTGACCGATCAGGTGCGCGCCGGCCAGCACCGCACGGTAGCTCCGCGATGCCCGGGGCGACGGAGACCCGATGAGTCCGACAGGAGGGCCGTCGTCATCCATCCCGATCGAGTCGCCCTGGTCGCAGGAACAGCCAGGTCAAACGTCGGCGAAACCGGCGAGGATGCTCGACCGGGTCGACCGTCCGGGGGTGGATCGATTCCACGACCGGGCCGATGATCGCCGCCAGTGCGTCGCTCATCCGACGGGCGACGTCGAGTTCCTCGCGCGTGCCCGGAGGGGGCATTTCTGCGCCGTGATCGAGACCGGCAAGCGCACGAGCCGACGTGACCGGCAAGACTCGGCTGACCATTCGACGGCCAAGATAGAGCTCTTCCGTCCCGGCGATCGCGAGTGGCACGATCGGTGCGTCGACTCGCAACGCGATGACCGCCCAGCCGGTTCGAAACGGGCCGATCAGGCCGGCCGGCCCGCTGACCGTCCCCTCCGGCATCTGGGCGAAGACCGCGCCATTGGCGATGACCGCCCGGGCCGAGGCCACATGCTGATCGATCCCCACTCCGCCCCGCCAGACGGGCAGCAGACCCCCGAGCCGGTGGATGAGACGCTCGCGCCAGCGCGAAGTGAAGGTCGATGGCGCGCTGCCGAGAAACCAGCAGCGCGGCTGCGACGGGAGAGCCTGCATGACCAGGAACGGGTCCATCCAGCCACGATGGGCGGCCGCCACCAGGAAGTAACCGCCGGCCGGGATGTTCTCCTGGCCCGACGTCCGGATGCGGAACCGGAACACGACGAAGATGATGAACCGGGCGACCAGCCGAAGGAGCCGATACAGGAGCGATGCCGTTGCTTCTGGCGGGCGGCCTAACCAGTCGAGGCCCTCCAAAGCGCTCCCCCTCTCGGCGGCCAGGGCCTCCGGCGCGATGCGACCAGCGGGGCGCCGGCGCCGATCGGTCACGTCAGGCGGGCAGAGCTTCGGGCGCTTCCGGGTCGGCGTCGCCTTGGTCGCCTTCGCGGTCGGCGTCGGCGGCTGCTTCGGGGTCTGCTTCGCCATCGCTGGCGTCGGGGTCGATGTCATCGGCATCGATCACGTCAGGGTCGCGCGGCTCCGGCGCACGGCCCGGGGCTCCCCATGTCGCAACGTCGGGCCGGCTGGCCGGGTCATCGGATGGGTGATCCGGCCGGTGCCTCCAGGCCAGGATGAGCAGCGCGGGAATGATGAACAGGAGTGAGACGATCTGCGCCGTCGGGACCTCAAAGAACGTCCAGTTCCCCTCTCGGAAGGTCTCCAACACGAATCGGATCGCCCCATACCAGATGAAGAACAAGAGCAGCAGATCGCCCGGACGCAGCCGCTTACGGAGATGGAAGCCGACCCAGGTAAGGAAGAGGGCGCCCAGGATGCCCGACAGTGATTCGTATAGGAAGAGTGGGTGGAACCTGGTCGTCTCGGGCAGGACCTGGCACGAGTAGTCGTAGGACGCGCCGACGATCCGATTGGCGCATTCGATCGGGATCCCCCACGGCAGTGTGGTCGGCGACCCGTAGAGCTCCTGGTTGAAGAAGTTGCCCCAGCGCGCGATGGCCTGCATCGTGAACAGGCCGGGCGCGACGATGTCCGCCCAGCGTAGGAACGGAACGCGCTTGTAGCGGGCATAGAGCCATGCTGCGATCGTTCCCGTGACGATCCCGCCGTACACTCCCAGGCCGGTGTACGGCGGCAGGAAGATCTTGATCGGGTCACCCTGGTAGAGCGCCCATTGGTCGATCACATGGTAGGCGCGGCCGCCGATGAGGGCCGCGGCGGCGACGATGATGATCCCGTTGGCCAGGACGTCGGGGTCTTCACCTGCCCGCCTCGCAAGCCAGACCATCACGAAGTACGCGGCCGCCAATCCGATCGCGTAGCCGATCCCATACCAATAGACCGGCAGGGGTCCGAGCTGAATGAGGATCGGATCTGGCACGAAGTCGAACATCCGCGGAGTGTAGCGGCGATCCTCCCTATACTTCGCTCCGGATGAATGCCGAGTTCAACGTCTGGCTGCTCATCGTCGGGTTGGTCCTGGGAGCTGGTCTCGTCTGGCTCGTGATCATGGACTCGCGGCGGCGAGAATCAGAGATCGATGCGGCCGAGCAACCGCGCGAAGCGGCCTGGTTGTCGGCCGCCCTGGCGAACGATGGC
>SPCO01000163.1 GCA_004525275.1 Thermomicrobiales bacterium
AACGCTCGGGGTGTTTTCGCCATCCCGATCGCCGAGTACGTCAGCGGGATGATCCTGCGCGTCCACCAGCCGGCCAGTTGGAGCTCCGACCAGGCGGCTCACCTCTGGCCCCCGGACGAGGCGTCGCTCATCTCAATGGTCCGGGGCCAGACGGCGGTGATCGCCGGGTACGGATCGATCGGCCGCGAGGTCGCACGCCAGTTGTCGGCGCTCGGGATGCGGGTCATCGCCGTTAAATCGCGCCCGGACATCCATGCGGACAACGCGTTCCGGGTGCCCGGCACGGGCGACCCGGACGGCTCGATCCCCGAGCGGATCGTCGGTGTCGGTGCGCTCGCCGAAGCGGCGCGCGAGGCGCACGTCCTGGTCATCACGATGCCCCTGACGGAGGCATCGCGCGGGATCGTCGGACGCGAGGTGATCGAGGCTTTGCCCGCCGGGGCCTGGCTCATCAACGTGGCCCGCGGCGCACTCGTCGATGAGCCGGCGCTGCTGGATGCCTTGCGCACGCGTCGCCTCGGCGGAGCGGTCCTCGATGTCTTCCGCGAGGAACCCCTGCCCGCGGACAGCCCCTGGTGGGAGGCACCCGATGTCATCGTCACGCCGCACGCTTCGGGACAAACGCTCCGCTTCTTCGACGAACTGCTGCTCGAAAACGTCGGTCGATACCTGGCCGGCGAGGCCCTGCTCAACGTCGTGGACGCGGAGCGCGGATACTAGGCTCGTGCGGGAGGTGAACCGATGGACGACAACACGGAACCGGTGACCCGCCTGGGTCCCGATAGCGGTGGTCAGCCGGCCGGCGACCCCGGCGCCCACGTCTATCACTGGGAGTGGGGGCCCGACGACGAGCGTCGACCCGGTCTCCCCTGGATCGGGATCTTCCTCCTGGTCTTCGGCGGACTCCTGCTCATCCAGCAGCTCGTGCCGGAATTCGAGGCGCTCGGTTCGGTCCTCGTGCTGGCCATCGGCCTCGCCTTCCTCATCAAGTGGGTCATCGATCGCGGGACGGGCTCGCTCTACGCGGGAGCGATCATCACGGCGCTCGCCGTGCCGGGCCTGCTCAACGCGGCCGGTGTCGAGGCGAACGGCCTGAGCACGTTCAGTTTCGGCGTGGCCTTCCTGTTCATCGCCGTCGTCCGCGCAGCCTCTGGCGGAGGGATCGGCTGGCAACTCTGGTTCGGCGGCCTCCTGGCGCTGCTGGGTGGCGTGAGCATCGCCGACGCGTCGATCGGCGGATTGATCGTGCCGATCTCGCTCGTCGCCCTGGGCGCGGTCCTGCTCATCCAGGGGATAGGTCGGGCGAGATAGGTCCATCGAGCCGATCGGATCAAAGGAGCCAGGATGGCCGGACCGACCACCGTTGAGGACTACCTGACCGCCCTGCCGGACGATCGGCGGGCTGCACTCGAGTTGCTCCGGGACACGATCAAGATCGCCGCTCCAGATGCGACCGAGTCGATCGCGTACCAGATGCCAACGTTCCGGACGCACGAGCGGATCCTGGTTTCGTACGCCGCGTTCAAGAACCACTACAGCCTCTTTCCCGCGAGCGATGCCGTCGTCCGGGGCCTCGGTGACGAGTTGGCGCCGTACCTGGTGGGTCGAGGGACAGTCCGATTCCCGGTCGGGAAGCCGATCCCGGCCGCGTTGGTGTCAAGGATCGTTGCGATCCGGCTCGCCGAGAACGAGGCCGCAGCCCGGCGCTGACGCCTCGGTCAGGTCATAGCGGCGGCCGTGCCTGCCCCGATCGATTCGGCCAGGGTCGCGGCGATCTGGTCCAACTCGACATCGGTGACGACGAACGGCGGCCCGAGCAGGATCGTGTCGCCATCGACGCCGTTCGCGTTGCCCGTGCCTGAGTAGACGAGCAGCCCGCGTTCGCAGGCGCTGCGGACGACCGCCTCTGTGACACGGGCGGTGCGCGGAAATGGGGCCCGCGTCTCGCGATCGGCGACGAGTTCGATCCCGACGAGGAGGCCGCGACCCCGGATCTCACCGACGGCCGGATCGTCGGCGAGTGCCGTCGTCACGAGGCCCTTCAGCCGGTCCCCCTTCGTGGCACTCGCCTCGACGAGCGACTCGGCCTTGAGGATCCTCAGTACCTCCCGGGCGACCGCCGCACCAACCGGCGAATGTGAATACGTGAAGCCGTGGATGAAGGGCGCCCCGCCACGCGTCACGGTCTCGTGGATCTCGTCCGAGGCCGCCACGAAGCCAAACGGCCAGTAGCCCGACGACGCGCCCTTGGCCGCGACGAGCAGGTCCGCCTTGACGCCCCAGTGATCGAGCGCGAACCAGCGACCCGTCCGTCCGAAGCCGGTCATCACCTCGTCGGCAATGAACAGCGCGCCGTGCCGGCGGCACACCTCCGCGATGGCTGGCCAGTAGTCGTCCGGGGGCACGGCCGCGGCCAGCGCCGCTCCAACGATCGGTTCCGCGACGAAGGCTGCGACGGTGCGCGGTCCCGCTGCGATGAACGCACGATCGAGTTCGGCCACCAGCGCGTCGGTATCACCCATGGCGTTCGCGCCGGGGTCATCGGCGCGGTACGGATAGGCGGCCGAGACGTGCCGGAACCTGCCCAGCCAGCCCTCGTACGGCCGGCGCAGCGATTTGCGGCCCGACAGATCCAGGGCACCAAGCGTGTTGCCGTGGTAGCTGCCCCACCGAGCGAACACGATCTGGCGGTCGGCATCGCCTCGGGCGAGGTGGTAAGCCCTGGTCAGCTTCAGCGCGGTTTCGATCGCTTCGGACCCACCCGACACCGGGTAGATCGCCGGCCCGACGACGGGCAGGTAGGGCCCGACCTCGCGCGCGTAGGCTTCCAGCGGCTCCGAAGTGAACGCGCTCCCGTGGGCGTACGCGAGGCGGCCCGCCTGGTCGGCCATCACGTCCGCGATCGAGCGTCGTCCGTGCCCGACGTTGACGACGATCGCGCCGCCGGCCGCATCGAGATACCCACGTCCCTCTGAGTCCCGGATCGTCGAGCCATCAGCCTCGACGGCGGTCGGTGGCTCCGCGGCGGCGGATCGACGGAAGACGCGTCCGGTGGTCACTGTCGCATCGTAGCGGACGAGACCCCCGGCCCGGTGAGCGGATCGGGTCGGGGGTCCGGATGAAATCGACGTAGGGTCAGACGCGACCCTTCGGCACGGTATGCCAGTAGGTCTTGTTGAACACGATCTTGCCCAGGTGCCAGACCCTGTTCGGCTTCGGCGGCCTGGGCGGGTGGTCGTAGTCGAACTGGAGGAGCGTCCCCTTCCCGTCCCCGATCTCGAAGAAGCACATGACCTTGCCTTCGTAGTCGACGTGCTTGCCCGCGGGTTCCCGACCCTCGACCGCGGCGGCAACGCGCTCCGCGACGACCGGCGCTTCGAAGTGGGCGGTGGAGCCAGCCTTTGAAAGCGGCAGATCCGTCGCGTCGCCGAGCGCGTAGACGTTCGGTCGTTCGCCCACGAGCAGGCTGTGGCGGTCGGTCGGCAACCAGCCCCCGGGTGTCGGGGCAAGACCCGAGTCCATGAGGAACTGCTGGCCCTTGTGCGGGGGCACGAGGATGAGCAAGTCATACGGGAGTTCCTCGCCCTCGAGGCTCAGCACGACCTTGCGCTCCGGATCGATCGCTTCGACGTTGAAGAACGTGTGGACCTCGATCCCCTTCTCCTCGAAGATCGGCGTCGCCATCTCGGACACGGTCTCGATCGTGAAGGCCCGCCCGATCGGCGAACAGAAGTCGACCGAGGATCGGTCGCGCAGGCCGCGCTCACGCAGCTCCGCCTCGATAAGGAAGGCAACTTCCAGGGGGGCCGGTGGGCACTTGTACGGCATCCCGGCGATCCCGATGACGATCCGGCCGCCGTCGAAGGTGTCGAGTGCGAGCCGCAGCTTCTCGGCCGCTTCGGCCGTATAGAAGTGTTCGGCCTCCGTATCAAAGTGCTCGATCGCCTCGGGAACGATCCGCGATCCGGATGCGATCACGAGCTGGTCGTAGACGAGCGTGAGACCGTTGGAGAGGGCGACCGTTTGCGTCGCCTCATCGATCCGATCGACCTGGCCGATCACGAGGTTCACTCGCTTGTCGAGCAGCGACCGCTCTGGACGGGACAGGTTCGAGGCGCGCTCGCCGCCCATCGCGATGTACATGAAGCCCGGCTGATAGACGTGCTGACCCGTCGCGTCGACAACGACGATCTCGACCTCGCCTCGATCGATCCGGGAACGCAGCTTCTTGACCAGGAGATTGGCGGTGAGGGTGCCTCCGCCACCTCCGCCGAGGATGAGGATCCGCTGCATGGCGCCCTACCGGAGCTTCTCGACGACGATCTCGTCGTAGCCGTCGCGGGCGTCGAGCGCGACCAACCGATGGCCGGCCTTTTCCACCCACTTCGGAATGTCAGTCTTGGAGCCCTTGTCCGAGGAGTAGACGGTGATGACGTCACCGACCTGGCTCTCACGGATGGC
>SPCO01000039.1 GCA_004525275.1 Thermomicrobiales bacterium
CTAGCTGGTCTCCGCGTGCTTGGTCAGCTGGGCGACGAACGGTGAGCGAACCAGGGCATCGGGGAAGAGCGTCGCGGCCTCGGTCGTCGGCGAGATCCATTCCACCAAGTGCCGGTTGACGATGATCGTGCCGACGTCACGCACAAAGAACGTGCCAGCGGCCTCGTACGCGATCGTGGCACTGGTCAGCGGGACCATCGCCTCGCGTTTCAGCACGCTCGCAAGGGCGTCGGTGCCTCGTTTGGCGTGGATCTGGCCCAGGATGAGATAGGGACCGATCGAGATCTGCAGGCGGTTCCTGGTGAGCGCGAGGCGTTGGCCCTCAGCCCCGCGAGGGCCGCTCGCGACGACGGCCATGAGGTCGCTCCGCTCCAGCGAGATGCTGTCGAGCGAAATGGTGTGGCCGTCTTCGAGACTCTGACATTCGAGGTGATGGACGCGGAATCGCTCCTGGCCGTTGAGGAAATCGGTCAGCCGATCGCCAAACATCGTGAGTTTTCCGGAGATGGTGCAATCGCCGGCGAACCCGGCAAAATCGATCGGCCGCATGCTCGGCCAACGCTAACCCGAGTTCGACGTGTCCCGCTACCGAACCTTGGTACCGCCGGGTACCAGGCTCAGTCGTTGATCTCCAGCGACCCGTCGGGGACCTCGATCATGATCCGGTCACCTTCGACCACCACGTCGTACACAGCGAGAGGCAGATCGGCGGGAGGATCGAGCGGTTCACCACTCTCGAGATCGAAGCGTGAAAGGTGCAGCGCACAGGTCAGCGTCCCGGCGGTCAGGAAGCCCTTGTCCAGTTCGAAGTACTCATGGCTGCACGTGCCCTGGACGGCCGCGAGATCGCCGTTCGAGTTGATGATCAGGACCTGGTCCGTGCCATCGGCCCAGGCCATCTTCATCGTGCCGAGGGGGACTTCGTCGACCCCCAGCAGGTCGATCCGTCTCACGCTGCAGCGCCGCCCGCCGCTCCGATCCCGGCGTCCCAGCGGGCTTCGAGCATCTCGCGCAGACGGTCCTGCGCCTCGGCTACTGGGACACGGGCAACGACCGGCTCCAGGAACCCGAGCACGATGAACTTGCGCGCCTCATCGGGCGCGATGCCCCGACTCTCCAGGTAGAAGAGCTGGGCCTCGTCGATCGGCCCGACCGAGCTCGCGTGCATCGCCCGCCGGCAATCCGGCTGATCGATCTCGAGGCTCGGGATCGCGACCGATCGGGTCGCCTTGGACAGGTTCATCCCGAATTCACCCAGGAAGCTGTCCGTACCCACGGCCGAACGCTCGATGACGATCATGCCTTTCATAAACGACTTGGCCCGGTCCAACAGTGCGCCCTTGGACAGCAGGTTGCCCGTCGTATCGCGACCGACATGATGGGTATATGAGGTCAGGTCGAAGAGTTGATCGTCGCCACCAAAGACGATCTCGACCTGCTCGACGGAGCTGCGGTCACCCTCGAGCCGGTTATCGACCCGGCTGCGCACCAGACGCGAGCCGAGTTGGGCCAGCGCCCAGTGGAGGGTCGCTCCCTCGCCGATGACCGCGTTCCGGTGCTGGATGGCAACCGTCGTCGATGGCAGTTCCTGAAGGCTCGTCAACGCCAGGCTCGCGTCCCGACCGACCTGGATCTCGAGCGTGCCGGCGAGGAGCGATTGGCCGCCGTCTGGCTTGGACAGGCCAGAATCGATGAGTTCCTCGAGGACGGTCGCCGAAGCTCCGTCGCCAAGCGAGATGAACGTCCTCGACAGGAGGGCACGGTCGACAGCCCCGGCCGTCCAGCGGATGACGATCGGTCGCAGCAAGCGAACGCCGGCCGGGATATCGAGCACGATTCCCTGGGCCCAGAGCGCCCGGGTCAGCTGGGCGAAACGGTCGTCCATCGGCAATGTCGTGCCGCCGTCAATGAGACCCCGTACTCGGTCTGGATCCTGGCGGGAGAGTCCAGCGATGGTCGTGAGCGTCACGCCGCCGGCCATCGCCTCCGCCGAGAGTGCAGCACCGACGAGGTCGCCCTCGTCGATCACGATGAGCCCATCGGTCTCGCTCGGGACCTCGATCGCGGCCGGTGCGGATGCGACAGACGTCGTGACGCGCGCGCCGGCGAGCTGGACGTTGCGGAAGTCGAAATAGGTCGTGTACAGGAGATTGGACTCGGCCGGCAGCGCCTCGAAGGCGTCGAAGGCTGCCTGACGGTCGGTCCGAAGCCAGTCCGGGTCACCGTCGATCGGGGTGACCGCGTCGATCGCCGCCCGGCTGACGGGCAGAGTGAAGTCGGTCGGTGCCTGGCGGGCGGGACGGGCCGGCTTGGGTCGCCGTGACGCGACCGTCATCCGAGCGACCCCTCCATCTCAAGCTTGACGAGGCGGTTGAACTCGATGGCGTACTCCATCGGCAGTTCCTTGGTGAACACCTCGAGAAACCCCTGGACGATCAGGTTGGTCGCCTCGTTCTCGGTCAGGCCTCGGCTCATCAGATAGAAGACCTGGTCCGCGCTGACCTTGCCGACAGTGGCCTCGTGGGTCATCGACGTGTCGTCTTCCTGGATATCGATATAGGGATAGGTGTCGCTCCGACTGATGTCGTCCATCATCAGGGCGTCGCAACGGACGCTGGCGACCACATTGGTAGCTCCCGGCGAGACCTTGAGGTGGCCGCGATAGGTCGCCCGACCGCCATCCTTCGAGACCGACTTGCTGACGATCCTCGAGCGTGTGTTCGGAGCGAGATGGATGGCCTTGGCGCCTGTGTCCTGGTGCTGGCCCTTGCCCGCGACCGCGACGCTGATGATGTCGGCGGTCGCCCCTTCCCCTCTGAGATAGATCGCCGGGAACTTCACCGTCTTTCGCGAGCCCGTATTGGCGTCGATCCATTCGACGGTCGAGTTCTCGTACGCGTGGGCCCGCTTGGTCACCAGGTTGTAGACGTCGTTCGACCAGTTCTGGATGGTCGTGTAACGGACCTTGGAGCCCGGCAGCGCGACGACTTCGACCACCGCCACATGGAGTGACTCAGTCGCATAGATGGGCGCCGTGCAGCCCTCGATGTAGTGGACCTTGGCACCCTCGTCCACGACGATCAGGGTCCGCTCGAACTGGCCGGTGTTCTCGCCGTTGATCCGGAAATAGGCCTGCAGCGGAAGCGGGACTTCGACACCTTTGGGAACGTACACGAAGGAGCCGCCCGACCAGACGGCTGCGTTGAGCGCCGAGAACTTGTTGTCCTCGGCCGGCACGACGGTCCCGAAGTGCTTGCGGAAGAGGTCTGGGTACTCGACCAGCGCCTGGTCCGTGCCCATGAACACGACGCCGAGTTTGGACAGCTCTTCCTTGACCGAGTGGTAGACGACCTCCGAGTCGTACTGGGCGCCGACACCGGCCAGGAACTTGCGCTCCGCCTCGGGGATACCGAGCTTCTCGAACGTCGCCTTGATCTGCTCAGGCACGTCGTCCCAGGACTTCTCCTCGCGCTCGGACGGCTTGCGGTAGTAGACGATCTTGTCGAAGTTGATCTTGTCGAGACCATCCGTCCAGGTCGGCATCGGCCGCTTCTGAAAATGCTCGAAGGCTCGCAACCGGTACTGGAGCATCCAGTCCGGTTCATTCTTGAAGCCGCTGATCTCCTCGACCGTCGCACGGGTCAGGCCCCGTTTGGTTTCGGCGAGATACGCGATGTCGTCGTGGAAGGCGAACTGCTCTCGCTGGTCGGTGATGATCTCGCTGGTGGCAGTCATCAGGTCTCCGGTCTTTATCGGGCGGGCTGGTGTCCCGAGAACCGTCCGGGCTCGGGCGAATCTAATTCCGAGTCAGATTATCGGGATTAACCGGTCAGGCGTCAACGACCCAGGAGGAAGAGCGATCGAGGCCGCCGACTGAGCGTTCCTCGCCGGCCACGGCACCAAGGGTCGAGGCCGTATGCTGTGGGCGACCCCGCAAGAGGAACGATGGTGACCGACCGAGGCGCGACGCGATGAGCCGATTCGTCGGCTTCTACGGGACCCAACTACGTGTGCTACGCGATTGGCGAGGCGGACCCTTCGCCTTGATCCGGCGGCTGCTCTTGACCCTGATCGTGGCCACCGTCGCGTTCATGGCGACCGCATACGTTATGAGCCCTGGTTTCGCGGTTGACCGCGCCATTGACGGTGCCGTGGCGGTCATCCTGATGGCCCTGTTCAATGCCCTGATCCGCCCGGTGGTCCTCGTCCTGGTCGCCCCGATCTCGCTGATCCTCACCGGCATCACGGTCCTGACCCTCCAGGTCCTGGCGTTCCTCGTGGTGGCCCAGTTCGCGCCGGGCGTCCACGTCGATGGACTCAGCACGGCGCTGATCGCATCGTTCCTGTACGCGATCATCAACACGATCCTGACCTCGATCCTCGGCATCGACAGCGGCGGTTCGTACTACAGCACGCTCATCCAACGGCTGCTGGTCAAGAGTGCCGAGGGGCACTCGAACAAGCCTGGGCTCGTGATCATCCAGATCGACGGTCTGGCCCATCCGATCCTCTCCGGGCGGATGCGCGCCGGATCCGTCAACACGATGTCGAACTGGGTGCGGGATGGCTCACACAAGCTGGCCCAATGGGAAGCGATCCTGCCTTCGATGACGTCTGCCAGTCAGGCCGGCATCCTCCACGGCAACAACGACGACATCCCGGCCTTCCGTTGGTACGAACGCGATCGCGAGCACCTGATGGCGTCGAGCAATCCAGCCGATGCCGAATTGATCCTCTCGCGGATCAGCAACGGCGAAGGCCTCCTCTCGAACAACGGCGCCAGCATCTGCAATCTGATGACCGGCGACGCTACGCGCTCCTATCTCACGACGGCCGCGATCAAGGCCGAGGGCGGCGGGCTCGGCGACAGCCAGGCGTTCACGACCTTCTTCTTCAGCCCAACCGGCTACCTGCGTTCATTCACGCTCTTCCTGGGCGAACTCTTCAAGGAATTGATCCAGGCACGTCGGACCCGACGGTCCGGGGTCCGCCCACAGCTGCACCGTGGGCTCAAGTACGCCGGGATGCGCGCGGCGAGCAACGTCCTCCTGCGCGATGTCAACGTCTCGTTGATCATCGACGAGATGTACCGCGGGACGAACGTCATCTACGTCGACTTCACCGACTACGACGAGCTCGCTCATCATTGCGGGCCGGAGCGGATCGAATCGTTCCAGGCGCTCGATGGCGTCGATCAAGCCATCGCAACGCTGGTCAAGGCGACCGAGGAGGCTCCCCGTCCGTACAAGTTCATCGTTCTGTCCGACCACGGCCAGAGCCTGGGCGCGACGTTCCTCCAGCGCTACGGGCTGAGTCTCGGTGAGTTGGTTCGCGGGCTCATGAGTGGGCGCGCCACCCTCATCCAGACCAAGGCGAGGGCTGAGGGCTCGGTTTTCGTGAACTCGTTCCTGTCGGAGATCACGCGGAGCAGCGGCGTCGGTCCGTCGGTCGCGCGTGCCGCCTTGAAGAGCAAGACGACGGACGGCGTCGTCGACCTTGACGCCACTGACGAGCCGACTGGGTCGACGATCGCAGACGAAGGCTCGATCGCCGTGGTCGGATCCGGCAACCTGGGACTCGTCTGGTTCACGGGATTTGATCACAGGCTCAGCGTCGAGGAACTCGAGGAACTCCATCCGGGTCTCGTAGCGTCGGTCGCGGCCCATCCCGGGGTCGGGATGTTGATGGTCCGCTCCAAGGAATTCGGGGCGGTCGTCTTCGGCCCGAACGGGACCCGCTATCTCGATGAGGACCGGGTCGAGGGCGAAGACCCGACCGTCCTCTTCGGACCGCACACGGTGATGAGCCTCAAGCGCGAGGACGCCATGGTCCATGCGCCGGACTTGCTGCTGATCAGTGAATACGACCCTGAACTCGATGAGGTCGCCGCATTCGAGGAGTTGATCGGCTCGCACGGAGGGCTGGGCGGGCCCCAGACCGCGCCGTTCATCCTTCATCCGGTCGAGTGGGAATTGGACGAGGAGATCCCGCTGGGCGCTCCGGCCATCTACCGCAACATCCGCCGCTGGATGGAGTCGCTCGACATCAGGCTCGGTCCGTCGGCCACCCCGTCACCCGTCCCGGGACCGACCGCCTCTGGCGACCAGTAGACGTTCCGGCCAGGCCCCGCGAGGGTCAGGAGCGCTGCACCGCGGTACAGTTAGACCATGAGCAAGATACGGCGCACGGTCGCGATCGGAGCAGGTTTAGCCGCGGCCGGGACGGTCTTGAGCCGTCGTCGCGCCGGACGGATCCCGACCGACCCACTTGACCCTGACGCGATCCGACCGGAGACGGCCGCCACCATCACCGCGGAGATGGTGGCCAGACCAAGCATCCGCCGGGCCGACCTGGCCCGCAACTTTGCGCCAGCGATCGCCACGGCGGTCGATCCTCTCCTCCACGGCCGACGCTACTTCCCACGGATCCTCGAGGACATCGCGGCGGCGAACGACCATGTCCACCTCTTGATCTACGGCTACAAGCCAGGTGACATCGGAGAGACGTTCCTTGCCGCCCTGGCGGAGCGCGTGGCGGCCGGCGTCGAGGTGCGACTGTCGGTCGATGCCATCGGCAGCGAGGTCGACTTTGGCAGCAAGGAACTCTTCGCCCGTCTCCGGGAGGCCGGCGTGGAAGTCGTCGCGCACGACGCCGTCATGGTCCTCCGGTTTGGCGAACTCGGCGGCCGACAATTCAAGCCCGTACTTGAGAACGTGCTCCACTTTGACCATCGAAAGATGATCGTGGTCGACGGTCGCATTGGGTACGTCGGCGGCTCCGGCATCGAGGACCACTACAACGACGAGCGCTTCTACGACGTCATGTGCCGGGTGGAAGGTCCGATCGTGGCCCAACTGGCTGCCGTCTTCCTGCTCAGCTGGCGCAATAACGGCGGTCTCGCGCCGGCCGATCCGTCGCTCATCCGATACTTCCCGCCGGCGACGCTCGTCGTGGCACCCGATGCCCCGATTCGGGCCTCCACGACCGTCCTGTGGAACGTGCCGGGAACCGGCCACCACCCGATCAGCGACACGATCGAGCGAGCGCTCGAGGATGCCGCCCGCGAGATCCACATCGTCAACCCGTACATCTCGAACCGCGAGATCCTGGAGCGCCTGCTGGCAGCCGCATTGCGAGGCGTCCGGGTCCGCCTCGTCGCACCGGGCAAACCGACCCCACCGTATCCCGCCGCTGCCTTCCGGAACTGGTACGGTCGACTGCTCGATGCCGGCGTGGAGATCCTGCTGCATCCGGAAATGGCGCACGCCAAGGTCCTCCGCATCGACGATCATGTACTGATCGGCGGGTGCAACCTGGACGACCTCTCGCTCTTCCGCAACGACGAGCTTGATCTGTTGTTCGAGGATCCCGGGGTCGCGGAGCTCACCGAGCGGAGCATCTTCGACGAGCTGGTCGGGATGTCCACGCCGGCCGTCGCGCCGACCGGCACGAAGGACCAGTTCTGGAACGCCACCATGGATCGCGTCTCGCGCCTGCTCTAGACACGAACGTGCGCCAGGCACGAGGCCTGACGCACGTTGATCGTTCAGGTCACCGCAACGGGTGACGGCGCCTACAGCCCCAAGACTTTCGCCTTGGCGGCCGAGAACTCCTCGTCGCTCAGGATCCCCTGGGTGTGCAGGTTGGCAAGGTTCTCCAGCTGGGCCGTCGTCGGATCGACCGGTGCGGCGGCCGGGGCCGGCGCGGCCTGCGGCTGCTGGGCCATCGCATCGATCTGGGCCTGCTGCTGGGCCATCTGCTGATTCTGTGCCTGCTCATTGGCACTGGCCTGGGCGCTCTTGTTCGCACTGGACGCACCCACATGGGCAGCCGTGCCTACCACGGCGGCCGTCATGAGCAGTCCTGGACCTCGTCGTCGTCGCATCGTGTTTGGCTGATCCTTTCTGTGGTTCGACCGGTCAGGCCGAGATCGCTGCTGCTTCGAGTTCGGCGTTGACCATCTCGAGCGCTTCCGGCGGGATGGTGTCCCGGCTGATGAGGAAGCCGCCAGCTCCGATGATCGCGTCCTTGATGCCAACGGCCCAGTGATGCTCGAAGAGGAGGATCAGGGCCGAAGTATTCGTCGGCAGCGCATCGGCGAGCCTCTCGATGTCCTCCGGCGTCAGGAGGCCCATCAGGCCGTCCATCAGCCCCGCGAACCCGGCAAATCGCTCGTCATCCTTGTTATCGAGCTCGACGACCGCGACATCGCCATCGATGTCCTTGGTCACGAAGACGACGTCGACGAGGCGGATGATGCCCGCGTTCACGACCGCTTCGATCTCCTTGGCGATCTCGCCGTTGAACCGGTTGCCCTCGAACCCGAGGACGGTGTATTCGAGTGGGCCGAGTGTCATAGAGGCCTCCCTGGAACTGTCGGCGTTTGGTGATCATCGCCGCGCGATCATCTCGTGGACGAACACTATACGCGCTTGTATTCGCTTCAGCCGGTGGTGGTCACCGCCCCGCTCCGGCATCGCGATCGTCTGATCATCCCGACTCGGGCGTGACGTCGTCCTGACCGCCATCATCGGGGGGATCCGAGCCCGCCATGAGCAGGTCCGCTGTCGACTCGTCGCCCATGACGGCGATCACGCTGCGCCAGACCCCCGCCAGGATGCCCAGGAGCGGGACTCCCAGGAACATCCCCATGACGCCCGCCAGCTGTCCGCCGGCTGGGATCGCGATGAGCACGATGGCCGGGTGCAGGCTGACCGCCTTTCCGTACACGATCGGCGCCATGAAGCTGCCCTGCACGATGTTGAACACCAGGACCCAGACGAGCATGATCACGATGTCCTGCGACGTGCCGTACTGGACCGCGACCATGAACGCGAGGATCGTCCCCAGGGCGGACCCGATGTAGGGGATGAAGCCCAGGATGAAGGCCAGCGCGGCGACCGGCATGATCAGCGGCAGCCCCAGGATGAACATGATGACCGCTGTGGAGCCCGCGCCGAAAGCGGACAGAGCGCCTGTGCCGATCATGTAGTTTCCCAGGATCGTGACCGCTCGCTGCCCGGCCTGGTCGACTGTGTCTCGCCGCCAGCCGCCGAAGCGCCGGAGGACGACGGCCCAGCCCCGGCTCCCGTCACGCAGAAGATAGAACGTGAGCAGTGCGCCGAGCAGGAATACCACGACCAGGCCGGCCAGAGCGGTCACCACGGCAGCGAGCGACTGGAGGATGCCGCTGCCGACGAGACCAGCAAGGGCCTGGAGCCATTCCTGATCCGTCATTGATGCGACTGCGTTGTCGCTCGCCTGAGTGACGTCAGCGGCGTTGGCGATGAGACTGGCCAGCGCCAGGATGATCAGCACGATGATGGTGGTAGACAGACCCAGCGTGACAACGAGTGCCGCTCGTCCGGATGTCATGCCGCGCTTCTCCAGGATCCGGGTGGCGGGCTGGAAGGTGGCTGCCAGGATGATCCCGATGGTCGCGGTGGCTGCGACCAATGGCACGAGCCCGCCGATGTACAGGACGAGCGCGCCGAGCGCTGCAGCGACCAGGAGTCGAACGCTCCACTGACCCGTACGGTCCAGCCAGACCGGGATTTCGGGGGTGCTGGCGACGCTGCTGTGGGCTCGTGCGGACGGCTCCTGTGTATCGAGGACAGAGGCGACGGCGCCGGAGATGGACATGAGGAACGCCGTCACCGGGATGGCGACGAACAGCCCGAACACCCCGGCGACGGCTGCACCGGCCGGCAGGACCAGGAGGATGACGGCCGGATTCAGATTGACC
>SPCO01000065.1 GCA_004525275.1 Thermomicrobiales bacterium
AATGGCTCGAATGAACCGCTTCGAACCGTGGCCTGGCGCGAGTTCGCCGAGGAAACCGGGACACCGATCGATGCCGAGGCATCCGCGATCACACTTGGATCGATCGTCCAGAAGGGCGGCAAGGTCGTCTATGCCTGGGGAGTCGAGGGTGACCTGGATCCGGCCACCGCCGAGTCGGACACATTCGAGATGGAATGGCCGCCCAGATCCGGACGCCGCGAACGTTTCCCTGAGATCGATCGCGTGGCTTGGTTCGACCCCGAGGAAGCACGTCAGCGCATCAAGCCCAGCCAGGTACCGTTCATCGAGCGCCTCGAGGAAACGCTCCTGTAACAGGGCCGATCAGTCGGCCGAAGGGGCCTCGGTCGGGGCTGCCGCGACAGTGATCCGGACGAGGGTCGGGTTGGCACCCGTGGCCACGAGCGAGCCGTTGTCCGGCGTGACGACATCCAGCACAAGCAGGTATTCGCCCGGGGTCGTCGGCGCCGTGAGTTGAAGCGTTGCACTTGAGGATTTGCCTGGCTCGAGACCGATCGTCAGGATCGCGTTGGCGGTCTGTTCTGCAGGATCCGTGTGCAGATTGGCGCCGGCCGACAGCGGGATCCAGCGACCAACCAGGATCGCTGGCCTGGCCGGGGTGAACCCGGACAGATTCGATGTTGGCGGGACCGCGGGCAAGCCCCACGCCGTCAATCCGAGATTGGCGACCACGATGCCGAGTTCCGCGCTGGAGCCGGCGGTCAGCTCGGCCGAGGGCGCCGCGACGATCGAACCGTCGAAGTCGCCGGTGACGCGCACGATGAGGGACGGCAACATCGCCTGCGTCGCGGCATCGTAGGCAACACCGTCTGCATCGTGGAGCGAGATCCTGAGGCGATACCGACCCGGAGCGACGGGCAACGTTACCGGGATCGTCAGCGCCTTCTTGGTGAACTTCAGCCTGGCCGGCGAGACGACGTCACCGACTCGCTCCGGCACGACCAGCTCCAGCGCGTCAGCGGGAGGATCGATCCGCGGCGTGACGTCGGGCCCGACGGATGGGGCCGGGTTGTCGTCCGACCCGGAGATCGGTACGGGCCCACCTCGGGCGCGTCGCGCGCCGATGCCCTCGGTCGTCGGATCGGCGATGCCGGCAGTCGGACCGTCGGCTGGTATCGCCTCGGGCGCAACCACTGTTGCCGGATCGACCGGAACGATCTGTACATCGATCGGGTCCCAGCGAACGCTGGCCTCGACGCCGCCTGGGAGTTTCGTTCGATCCTTGATCCTCAATGGGATATCCAGGCGCGCTCGAGTCCCGGCCGACGGCAGATCACGGAAGTTCGGGATACCGAGCCGGATCCCGGTGGTGGCCAGACTCGGCTGCAACGTGATCGGAGGGGTGGACGACGATCGGAACGATGACCCGGCGGCCCCGGCCAGGACGTCCGCCGGTGCGAGCCCCGTCCGCATGACGATCGACCGGCTGAACCCAGACGACGCGGTCTCCGTATCCATCTGGGCGACGTACCCATCGCTTCGCTCGCTCGGGAACGCGATCCGATGACCGTTGGCGCTGGGGGCGTTCTGCCAGGCGCTCTGGATGGACCGGCCGCTACCGAGGACGGCCTTCACGAAGTACGACGGGCTGTCATAGGCTTCGGCGACAACGGCGGCGGCACCGGCCCTGATGAACCCCGCGGCGTAGTTGTCCACCCGCTGGCGTGCCTGATCGAAGGTTCCCACCGGCAGCCCCGGCTCGGTCAGTCCACTGGCGTAACAGAGGTGATTCAGCAGGACTACCGCATTTCGGGCGAGCTTGACCTGCGAACCGACGACACCCTCGCCGAAGTACTGATGCGTGGAGTCGCCGCTGCCAGCGCTGGGGTTCAAGCCGAAGCCATTCTGGGTGGGCGGGAACAGGTCGTCGCGATATCGGCTCGGCCAGCCATTGCCGTGGCCCATGTAGACCACGAGCGATGCCCCATTCAACGCCGCTTTCACGGCCGGCCAGGTGGCGTTCGGCGAGTAGATCTCAACAACATCCGGCGTATAGCGCCGGGCGACCGCCGCGGCAGCCCGCGCCTGAGATCGGTAGCCATCCGTGGCGGCCCCCGCCGGGCCCACGACCAGCACGACCTTTGGAACCGTCGCACCGCCGGAAGCGCTCGGAGACGCAGCAAACGATGCCGGGGCGACGAGGCCGACGGCGATCAGAGCCGCGATGGTAGCAACGCCTATTCGTTTCACGACAGAGGGCAGTCTCCGTGTGCAGTTAGAAGATACTGCTGAGCGTCCGGGAACACCATAGCGGCCGGCCATTCACCCGCCGTTACCCGCCCAGAGAAATGGGTGCACGCGCGCACCACCGCTCGAACGTCCTGCTACGCGTACCATCGACCGATGCCCAACCGCCTGGCCGGAGAGACGAGCCCCTACCTCCTGCAGCACGCGAACAACCCGGTCGACTGGTATCCATGGGGTCCTGACGCGCTAGCCGCCGCATCGTTCCGCGACCGGCCCATCTTCCTGAGCATCGGCTACGCGGCGTGCCACTGGTGCCACGTCATGGAGCGCGAATCGTTCGAGCATCAGCCGACGGCTCGATACCTCAACGACCACTTTGTGTCGATCAAGGTGGACCGTGAAGAGCGGCCGGACCTGGATCAGGTCTACATGGCCGCCGTCCAGTCGATGACCGGGGGCGGTGGCTGGCCGATGTCGGTCTTCCTGACGCCCGATGGCCGCCCGTTTTACGGCGGCACCTACTTCCCGGACGAACCGCGCCATGGCATGCCGTCGTTTCGCCAGGTCCTCGAGGGCGTCGATCGGGCCTGGCGGGAGCAGCGCGCCGAAGTCGAAGCAGCCGGTGGTCGGTTGGTGGCAGGATTGGTCGAACAAGGACGAATCACGGCCGGCTCGGACTCGCCCACCGCGGAGCTTCTCGAGGATGCGACGGTCGCCCTTGAGAGCACCTTCGATCAGGTGAACGGCGGCTGGGGTCGGGCACCCAAGTTCCCCCAGGCGATGACGATCGAATTCGAGCTCCGGCGTCACGTCCGGATCGGCGACAAGGGTCCGCTCGCGATCGCCCGAAGAGCGCTCGATGCGATGGCCGATGGTGGACTACACGATCAGCTCGGCGGCGGCTTCCATCGTTACTCAACCGATGCGTACTGGCTGGTCCCGCACTTCGAGAAGATGCTGTACGACAATGCGCTGCTGGCAAGGGTCTACGTCCACGCCTGGGCGCTGACCGACGACGAACGGTATCGAGAGGTCGCGCAGGCGACGCTCGACTACATGATCCGTGAGCTGACCACATCCGACGGCGCATTCGCGGCAAGCCAGGACGCCGACACCGACGGCATCGAGGGATTGACTTTCACCTGGCGTGCGCCGGAGATCCGGGAGGTCCTGGGCGAGGCGGCCGAGCTGTTCGGGGCCGCTTATGGGGTCACCGAAGACGGCAACTGGGAGGGCGTGACGGTCCTCAGTCGGGTGGCGCCGGACGAAGATCTGGCCGCAAGCCTCGATCTCGCGCCGGACGTGGTTCGGACGCGCTTGGCCGAGGCACGACATCGCCTGATCGCTCGTCGCGGCCATCGGCCCCAGCCGGCTCGCGATGACAAGGCATTGGCCGCATGGAACGGGCTGGCCATCGGCGCGTTCGCGGATGCGGCCGTGGCGCTCGGTGAGATCGATCCCGCGGCCGCTGACCGATACGCAGCGGCGGCCGAGCGGGCGGCCTCGACGATCATTGCCGGTCTACTCGCGCCGGATGGCTCGCTGGGACGCTCCTGGAAGGACGGTCGGGCCGTTGGCCGCGGCGTCCTTGAGGACTACGCCAACCTCGCCGACGGGCTACTGGCCCTCTATGAGGCGACCTTCGACGAACGCTGGTTCACGACCGCGCGCGGATTGATGGACCGAGTCCTCGCCCGCTTCGCCGATCCCGCCGGTGGATTCTTCGACACGGCGGACGATCACGAGCGGCTCGTGACCCGGCCCAAGGATGTCCAGGACAACGCGGTCCCATCCGGTAACGCGATGGCCGCTCAGGTCCTGCTGCGGCTGGCGGCCTGGACCGGCGAAGGTGCATATCGTGATGCCGCCGAGCGGGCGATGCGGTCGGTCGTTTCCTTCGTGGCCCGCTATCCGAGCGGCTTCGCCCACTGGCTGAGCGCGATGGATCTGGCCCTGGCTCCGATGGTGGAGGTGGCGATCGTCGCGCCCGCGGAGTCTCCCGCACTAACGGTGACAGGCCCAGGCGAGCTCCTCGCCGAGGTGCGTCGCGGGTTCCGGCCCGGCCAGGTCGTGGCCGCGACCCGAGACGTGGCCGCCACGGCCGTCCCGCTGCTGCTCGATCGGGTCGCCATCGGTGGTGCACCGACGGCGTACGTCTGTCACGACTTCGCCTGTCGGCTGCCGGTCACGGACGCCGGCGCGTTACGCAGGCAACTCCACGAATGACGGTCGAGATCCGGCCGGCCGCAACCGTCGTCCTCATCCGTCCCGGCGAGCTCGGCCTCGAGGTGTTGCTGACCGTCCGTCCGTCGACGATGGTGTTCGCTGGCGGGATGCATGTCTTCCCCGGGGGACGCGTGGATCGGGCCGACGCGGACACCGATCTCGAGGCGCGGTCTGTCCGAGATCCGTTGGATGGTGCGTCATCGCTTGGTGGCGATCTGCTCCCCCACGAGGCGCTGGCGACCTACCTGGCTGGCATCCGCGAGCTCTTCGAGGAGGCGGGCGTGCTGCTGGCCGACCATCGCGCGCCCGCAGATGCGATCGGCGCGGCCCGTTCGGCTCTCCTGCGCAGCGAGGCGACGCTGGCGTCGATCGCCCAGGATCTCGACCTGCGTCTGCGCACCGACCGCCTGATCCCAATCTCGCGCTGGGTGACGCCGCCCGGGCTGCCGCGCCGGTTCGACGCCCGGTTCTTCGTCGCGGTCTTGCCCGAGGGGGTCGAGCCGACGTTCGAGGGTGACGAGGTCGCCAGCCACCGGTGGCTGCGCCCGACCGACGGGCTTCGATCCATGACCGAGGGCAGCCTCAAGATGTGGTTGCCGACCAGCTCCACGCTCCAGCAACTCGAGCACGCGACATCGGTCGACGAGATCGAGCAGCGGATGACGCCCCGCCAGCTGAGCCCGATCGAAGTCGACGAGTTGGCGCCCGATGTTACCCGGATCGTCATGCCTGCAGCCGCCGGGGTATCCGGCCAGCCGGTCAACGCCTACCTGATCGGTGGTCGGCGGTTCGTCCTCGTCGATCCCGGCGACCCTACCGGCCCATCACTGGACCGGGCGGTCGAGTTGGCGACGCAGCGCAGCGGCGCCATCGAAGCCGTCGTCCTCACCAATGTCGACCCGGATCATGCGGCCGGCGCCGAATCGGTCGCCAAACGCCTTGGGGTTCCGGTGCTGGTCGGGCCAGGCGGCGGACGACCGCTGCCATACGCGGTCGTCGAGATCGGCGATCTGGAGTACCTGCCGCAGTGCGACCTGCCCTTCCAGGTGCTCCACGCGCCAGGCCCGCGATCGGACAATCTGGCGTTCATCGTGGGCGAAGGTACCCACCTGGTCAGCGGTGATCTCGACGGGGTCCGAGGCGCTCGGTCGATCCCCGGGCCGTCCGATCAGGTGGCGTGGGCAGCATCGATCGAACGGGTCAGGATGCTCGCCCCGAACGCCACATGGCTGCCAGGACACCCGGTGCCCAACGACGCCCAGGTGACACTGTGACCAGGCGCCCGTGGGTGAGTCCGGCCATCGCACTCGGCTTCGTCGGGCTCGCGATCGCCGACCTGGCCTGGTATCTGACCAACCAGCCGTTGCCGTCCGATGGATCGATCGCCGATCTCGTTGATTACGTGTTCCAGATCCTCCCGGCCATGGTCGCGATCCTGCTCCCCGCGATCTTGCTTACCCGCCACCCTGACGCCGCCCGTCGAGCCCCTGTCCTCCTGTTCGGAACGATCCTGTTCGCATCGGTCCAGGGATTGATCATCCTCAACGGCGAGCTGCAGGAGTTCTTCGCGAGTGTCTCGCCACCGAGCGCCGAGCTGCCATTCCTCATCCCGGCGGCGACGGTCTTCAACGTCCTGGTGAGCCTGACGACAGCATTCGGCGTGGCGTACATAGCGGTCGGCCTGTCACAGGTCCGCCGCCATGAAGACCGCGGTGCCACGCTGACCGTCGCGTTCGTCCCGGCCGTCGCGATGCTCGCCACCATGGTCGGCGTCATATCGGTTGGCCAGATCGATTTTGGCGACACGCCCATGTCGCCGACCCTCGCGATCTACCTCGGGGTGTCGGTTGTCCTGGGCGTTATCCGGATCTCCGCCTGGACCTACCTGGCGGCCGTCGCGACGCGCGGGTGGTTGGCGGACGAGCAGCCCGCGAGTGGATGGGGTTTGGGCATCGTCGCGGCCGGACTCGTGATCGCCGCGCTTGCTCTGGTGAATCTCGGCGGCGTGATCCCGCTGACCGATGAAACGGCAAACAGCCTGTACGGTATCGCGATCGTCCTCGCGTACGGGTTCGGGCATCTTGCCCTGTTCGCCGCGTTCGCGGTCGGCCTGCCGGCACTCGATGGCGAGATCGATGGGGAGTCGGACCGCTAGGGTCGGTCGGTCGGCAGCGCAGCGGCCAGGTTGCGCAGGAAGTTGAGGCCCTCGTCCACCTGCTCGACAGGTGCGTACGGGCCTGGCATGAGAAAGCACGGGCGTCCCGCGAGCGCAACATCCTGGAGTTGACCCCATGGCTCATCCAGGTGCCGGCCCGCCGTGATATGCGCCGCGCGTTTGTAGATGAACATGATGGCGGCCGGCCGCCAGATCGCGACCTTCTGCCAGAGCGGACCGACCCCGCCGGTCAGCGCTGCGTCGCTGGCCTCGTCCCGCTCAGTGGGAGGTTTCAGGAGGTCCGTGATGCCATGGCCGGCTGCCACGAGCGCATCGTCCGCTGATTCGATCGGGGTGCCGGGCGGGATGATGCCGGCGGTGATCAAACGACGCCAGAAGGTTCGACCGAGCTTGCCCTGATGGTAGTGGCCGGCCTCGACACTGATCGGCGACGGGTTCAGGCCGACGAAGAGCAGGCGATCGCGAAGTGGGGGCAGGTCGGCCAGCGTCTCGACCGGCGCGCCATCGATCTCGATCGTGGCACGGTGCGTGCCAGGCCCGGGACGGTGGGTCAGCGCGTCGAGGTCGTCGGGGATCAGGCTGGTCGATCCTGATCGCCGTCGGTCGGCGTCGACTCGTCGCTCGTCCGTGCCTGGATCTCGGCCTGGGCCTTGGACGCCTCAGTCTTGGCTTCGCGCACGCCACGGCCGAGCGCCTCCGCGATCTTGGGCATCGTCTTTGGCCCACGCCACACGACGACGACGACGAGGATCACGATGAGGACGAGGAGAAGGTCGGTGCCCATGCGCTCGATGGTACTCCCGGGACGCCAG
>SPCO01000013.1 GCA_004525275.1 Thermomicrobiales bacterium
ACTCGAGCCGCCGCAACATGGACACTGGTCCTACAGGCCCGGTTGCCCGCCAGCTAAGCGCACGGGGAATACCGGTCGCTAGATAGGCCCGCAAATCGCGGAAGCCGACGCATTCGCCCTGCAGGTGTTCTGGTAGGCGAGAGAGGGGTCGAACCTCCACGCCGCTTACGCGGCACCGGCTCCTAAGGCCGGCGCGTCTGCCATTCCGCCACTCGCCCGCCGGTCAGTCTACCGCGGCGTCCTTCGCAGATGGAGCCGGCGGATCGTCCTTGGCGGCGTGGGCGGCCTCAGCCTGTTGCCCAGCCCGTTGGCGAACCTGTTCGAGCTGGGCCTGGAACCCCTTGTCATCCGTGCTGAACAGCCAGTCCGCCCCGTATCTGGCTCCTCGGCCAAGCAACGGTTTGGCAACCGATACCATGAGGAGGTTTCGCAGCCCCGAGCGATCGCGCGCCGCCTGCTTGGCGTATCGCGCGAAATCCCGCTCCAACGCACCGCGCACCTTGGCACCATCATCCCCCAGCTCTCGCAGGGCTCGATCAACCTGTTCGGGAAGCATCGACTCTGGAAGAGGATCGGGTGCGCCAAAGACGACCCGCTTGCCCTTGCGGAAGATCCGCTGCGGGCCCCGAAACGCAACGAAGGCGGCTCCTCCTGCTACGGCAGCAGCTTTGCCCGGGCTCCGTCGGATCTTGGCCCGCACGTCCACCGCGGCACGCGCGGAGGCCTCCAGCATTTCGAGATCCTCGCCGAGGATGGCTCGAGCCGCTAGGACCCGATCCCGGGCGGCATCCGTTTCTGTAGCCACTCGAGCGTCTCCTTGCTGGTTTCGATGGTCTGCGTGGGATAGAACCGCAACTTGAGGGTCTCGGGATCGACGTTGCTGGCCTCGATCGCCATCAGGACGATCCAGATGACGTACCCAACGGTGATCCCGATCCCCGCCCCGACCTGTGGACCGAAGGTGATTGCCGTGAAGGCACCGACCGCCACACCGAGGACGGTCAGCAGGATGAATGCACCGATCCGACCCCAGGGTGAACCGGGCATTCGAATCGCGACGATGAGACCAGCGATCAGCCCGATCAGGCTACCGAGCGCGGCACCCACGACGAGGGGCTGGTTCGCGGGATCGACGCCAAGTGACAGTGACTCGGCGATCGATGCATACAGCTGGTTGGGCAGGTTGAGTCCGAACACGACCCCAACGACGAGTCCGACCGCGATCGAGATCAGCAGGCGGACGCCGAGTCGACCGCCCGGGGTGCCAAGGGCGAGAAGGATCGCGGCCAGCGCGAGCGAGCAAAAGAGCAGCACGCCATGGATGACGCCCCAGGCCATGGACCCAAGCAGAAGCTGGCCCATCGAGAGCGAGACGCCGATGACCAGCAGGAAGACCGCGAAGATGACGAGCACGATGGCCAGCGCGGCGAGCGCCGCGACTCGGCCGACCTCCCCGGCGATCGCGCCGGCTTCCGCCTTTGCCAGGTCGACATGCGCGACCGCGAGCGCCATCGCAGCCTCCCGGGTAGCGCCGATCTGGGCTCGCAGCCCCGGCGGCGGATCGTTCGGCCCGCGTGGCGACGGCGGTTCGGGCGGCTGATTCAAGGCGGGATCGTCCAGGATCGTGCTCCGCTAGGGCTCGGGCGTGCGTGCATCGGCTTGGGTGTGCGTGCATCGGGATGATACCAGTGCGCCGGCCTGGCCTCGCGGCTACGCTCTGGTCATGACCGCCCAACGTCGTCTGTTGACGGCCGAACTACTGAGCGTGGGTACGGAAGTCGTCGTCGGCGAGACGCGAGACACGAACGCGGGTGAGCTGGGCGGTTCCTTGACCGCCGCGGGCGTCCGGGTGACGCGGATCACCGCCCTACCCGATCAGTTGGACACGGTTGCTGAGGCATACCGGTCGGCACTCTCGCGAGTCGATCTCGTCGTGTCGACTGGCGGACTTGGCCCCACGCCCGATGACCTGACTCGCGAAGCGATCGCAAGGGTGTGGAACGAGGAACCGGTCGTTGATCCCTCGCTCGAGGCATGGCTTCGCGATCTCTGGGCGCGGCGCGGGATCGATTTCCCCTCGATGAACCTCAAGCAGGCCTGGCTGATCCCTTCGGCGGTCGCGCTGGCCAACCCGAACGGCACGGCACCGGGCTGGCTGGTGAGCGGACGGGATGGGCAGGTCGCCGTGGCACTGCCGGGGCCACCGCGCGAGATGCGCCCGATGTGGGCCAACGAGGCCCTGCCGCGACTGGTCCAACTGGGCCTCGGCGCGGATATTGCTTCCAGGACCTATCGACTGGCCGGGATCGGCGAATCGCAGGTCGCCGAGCTCCTGGGTGAATCCTTGCTGCGATCGACGGAACCGACGATCGCGACCTACGCCCGGGCCGAAGCCGTGGACGTCCGGATCTCAGCCACCGGTCGCGGCGACCGATCCGCCGCATCGCTGGTCGAGGAGTCGGCGGCGGTCGTGCTTGAACATGTCGGCCGCTACGTCTGGGCGACCGGTACGACGACCTGGAGCGAGGCCATCGGACTGCGCCTCGCCGGACTCGAGTGGACCGTCGCGATCGTCGAGATCGGGACCGCTGGGAGTGTGGCGGCACTGTTCGGTGACGTCCCGTGGGTCCGCTTCGGCGAGTCCATCGCCGCCGATGCGCCTGCCGCCCGCGTACACGGTGTCCCGGCCTCCGACCGTCCCGCGGCCACGGAACACGAGACCGACGCCAGCGACCACGACCTCCCTCGTTTCGCCGAGCGTGCTCGAGAGCTCGGCGGGTCAGAGGTCGGACTCGCCGTCCGAACACAAGCACGAGCCGGCGATACAGCGGTGTCCATCGCGATCGTGACCCCGCTCGGCGCACGACAGGTGCGACGGGCTGTCTTCCTGTCCGGGCCGATGGGCCGCACGCGCGCGGCGCTGGCCGCCGCGGCCGTGCTCCTCGAGTCGCTGCCGCGGGCCGGCCACGACGGATCGCCGGAGTCAGGTTCCTCCGCTTAGGAGATCGTCAACACGGGTTGCGCCACACCTTGCGCTGCCCGGACGCTCATCCGCGCCGCGACGATGCTCGCGATCGCAGTCAGTGCCTGGCCGGCCGGTCCGGGTTCGCGCTGAGCGACCGCCGGGACGCCGACGTCGCCGCCCTGCCGCACCGTCACGTCGAGCGGGACTCCGCCCAGGTAGTCGAGGCCGTGCTCCGCCGCGAAACGCTCGCCACCGCCTCGACCGAACACCTCGGTCAGCTCGCCACAATGTGGGCAGGCGAAGGCAGTCATGTTCTCAACGAGGCCGATGACCGGCACGCTCATCCGCTTGAACATCGCCAACGCTTTGCCGACATCGGCCAGGGCCACGGCCTGCGGAGTCGTGACCAGGACGGCCCCTGAGATGGGCACCGCCTGGGCCAGGGTGAGCTGCGCGTCGGATGTGCCCGGCGGCAGGTCGATGACCAGGTAGTCGAGTTCGCCCCAATCGACATCCCGCAGGAATTGCTGGATCGCGCCGCCGACCAGCGGGCCGCGCCACACGATGGGCTGGCCTTCCGGTACGAAGAACTGGATCGAGATGGCCTTGACGCCATACCGCTCGAGGGGAGTGATCTTGTTGTCGGCGCTCGCCTGAGGTTGACCTTCCAGCCCGAGCATCATCGGGATGTTGGGGCCGGTGATGTCCGCGTCGAGCAGACCAACGGACGCGCCCGCCTGGGCCAACGCTACGGCCAGGTTGACGCTGACCGTGCTCTTGCCGACACCACCTTTGCCTGAAGCGACGGCGATGATGTTCTTGACCCCGGGAACGAGCTGCTCGGCCTGCCTCGGCTGGGCACGGCGGACCATGGCACCCCAGCTGATATCGACCTTCGTCGCACCGATGGCTGCAAGCGCCACATTCGTCGTGCGCTCGATCTCGTCCTTGAGCGGGCAGGCCGGGGTGGTCAATTCGATCGTCAAGGCCAGGGCAGAGCCGTCGATGACGACGTTCTTGACCATGTCCAGGGCGATGAGGTCACGGCCGAGTTCCGGCTCCTGGACCGTGCGCATCGCCTCGATCACGGCTTCCTGGGTCAGGCTGGGCATGGGCGGGTCGATCCTCGGGTTCGGTGGGTCGGTCGTTCTGACAAAGAACGCGTCGATATCGTACCGCGGCGACCCCAGACGTGCCGGCGGTCGCAACCCGGCGGCCGCAGGCCAAACACCGCGATCGACGGATTCCGTCGCAAGTGGGTCAGGTTTCCTCGAATGTCGCACGATCCGCGCCCGCCGATCCCGAGTCTCCTTTCCTTGACACTGCAAGCGCCCGAAACCTATGCTCGCGGCGTCCGAGCCCTTCGTTACGAGCTCGCGCCCTTGCAGCCTGCAGTCCGAGGCGAACGTGCCGACCGTAGACGTCAAGCTCGTGGATGTGGTCAAACGCTTCGGCGATGCTGTGGCCGTCGACCACATCAACCTCGAGGTCATGGACGGCGAGTTCTTCAGCCTTCTCGGCCCATCTGGATGCGGGAAGACGACCACCCTGCGCATGATCGGCGGCTTCGAAGAGCCCACATCCGGACTGATCGAGCTCCAGGGCCAGGACGTGACGTGGCTGCCGCCCTACCGGCGCAACGTCAATACCGTCTTCCAGAACTACGCCCTCTTCCCGCATCTGACCATCTACGAAAACGTCGCGTTCGGCCTTCGACGGCAGGGCGTCAGCGATCCCGAACTCAAGAGCCGCGTCCACGAGATGCTCGCTCTCGTCGAGTTGTCGGGTTTCGACGCGCGCAAACCGACGCAGATCAGCGGGGGGCAGGCGCAGCGAGTCGCTCTCGCGCGAGCGCTCATCAACAAACCCGCGGTCCTGCTCCTGGATGAACCGCTCGGCGCCCTCGATCTGAAGCTCCGCAAGCAGATGCAGGTCGAGCTGAAGCGGATCCAGCAGGAAGTCGGGATCACGTTCGTGTACGTAACCCACGACCAGGAAGAGGCGATGACGATGTCCGATCGTATCGCCGTCATGAACCGGGGTCGGTACGAGCAGCTCGGCGAGCCGGAGGTGCTGTACGAGCGCCCGACGACACGCTTCGTGGCCGGGTTCCTCGGGATCAGCAACCTGCTGCCCGGGACGGTCGGCGCGGCCGATGGATCGTATGCCGCTGTCCGCCTGGCCGATGACACGACGGTCCGTGCCCCAAAGAGTCTCTTTGTTGCCGATCGGTCAGGGGTCAGCGTCGGCGTCCGGCCGGAGAAGATCCGGATGCACGAACAGTCAGCGGAGCCACCGGCCGGCCACAACCAGCTATCCGGAACGGTCCGGGACGCGTCGTACATCGGCGTCAGCACCCAGTACATCGTCGAAGCTCGTGGTGGCGCCCAGATCATGGTTTACGAACAGAACGTCGAACGGGCGACCAAAGCGGAATTGTGGGCGCCGGGAGAATCCGTGCGCTTGTCCTGGTCGCCCGATCACACCTTCGTGGTGACCGACGACGAAGGTGCGGCCGCCGCGGCGCCACGATGAACGGCCCGGGTGGGCAAAAGCTTGGAGGTACGAACATGAATCCGGACCCGGAAACGCGCGGTCGAGGGCTCTCTCGGCGCCATTTCATCCAGGGCTCAAGCCTGGCCGGCTTCGCCGTCTTCCTGGCGGCCTGCGGCCGCGCTGGCATATCGAACGCGCCATCGGCCGCCCCATCAGCCGCGCCAACAGCGGGATCGACTTCCGGTGCGTCGGTCGCGCCGTCTGCCGCGGTCGAACCGACCCCAAAGCCGACCACGTCTGCCGAGCTCAACTGGGCGAACTGGACCTACTACATGGACATCGACCCGGACGACTCCAACAAGTTCAAGACGCTCGAGGACTTCAAGGCCGAGTACGGGACGACGGTCAACTATCAGGAGGTCATCGACGACAACGATGGCTTCATCGGCACGATCCGGCCGCAATTGCAGTTTGGACAGGATACTGGCTGGGACCTCATCGTCGTGACCGACTGGATGGCCGCCCGCCTTATCCGGCTGGGCTGGGTCGAGCAGATGGACCCCGGGAATATGCCGAACGTCGTGGCCAATCTCCAGGATGTCTACAAAGACGTCGCCTGGGACCCGACCAACGACCACCACGTGCCGTGGCAGTCCGGCATGACCGGCCTCGGTTATGACCACAAGAAGACCGGCGATCTGACCAGCCTGAACGCGCTGTTCGACCTCAAGTACAAGGGCAGCATCGTGTATCTCACCGAGATGCGCGACACGCTCGGGTTGACGATGCTCAAGCTCGGCCTGGAACCATCGACCGCGACCACCGAGGACTGCGATGCAGCCGTGGCGGAGATCAAACGGGCCCAGGACGAAGGCATGCGCGCCGTGTTCAAGGGCAACAAATACGCCGAGTTCCTCAAGAGCGGCAATGCCGTGCTGTCGATGGCCTGGTCAGGCGACATGATCCAGGCGCTGCTCGACAAGCCGAGCCTGCGCTTCACAATCGCCGACGAGGGCGGCATGCTCTGGACCGACAACGTAATGATCCCCAACGGGTCGCAACATGCATACACCGCCCAGGTGATGATCGATTTCTGCTACCGGCCCGAGATCGCGGCCCAGATCGAGGCGTACGTGAACTACATCTGTCCGGTGAAGGGTGCGGACCAGATCCTTCTCGCCGAGAACCCGGACATCGCCAACAACCCGCTCATCTTCCCGCCCCCGGAGATCCTGGCGAGACTCCACATCTTCAACGGCCTTGATGAGGCGGCCGAGAAATACTTCAACGACAAGTTCTCGACCTTGACCGGCCTCGGCTGACCGGCACGTCGTCGATCTCGCAGCGCTGAGAGGGATTCGTGGGCGGTTTCCTGCGCCGACACAAGCACGCCGTCCCGTACCTGCTCCTGGCCCCAGGCCTCCTGTGGCTGACGGTCTTCTACGTCCTGCCCGGGTTCCAGATGTTCATGACCTCCCTGTGGTCTGGGACCCTCGAGACCGGCTACGAGTTCGCGCTGTCAAACGTCTCGAACTATACCGAGGCGCTTACGCGCTTCTGGCCCCAGTTCTCGCGGTCGATCCTGTACGGAGCGGCCGCGACGGCCCTCACGTTCGCCATTTCCTACCCGCTTGCCTACACCATCGCGTTTCGTGGTGGTCGCTACAAGAATCTGCTCCTGTTCCTGGTTGTGGCGCCATTCTTCACGAGCTTCCTGCTGCGGACGGTCAGCTGGACGATCATCCTCGGCGACACCGGCATCCTGCTCGGACCACTCAAGGAGATCGGGGTCCTGCCTGCTGAATTCCAGCTGCTGTCGACCCCGATCGCCGTCGTCGCAGGCATCACCTACAACTTCCTCCCGTTCATGACCCTGCCCATCTACGTCTCGCTCGAGAAGATCGACAAGCGACTCGTCGAAGCCGCAGAGGACCTGTTCGCCACGAGCTTCGGGGCGTTCAGGCGGATCACCCTACCGCTCTCGCTGCCGGGCATCTTTGCTGGCTCGCTGCTGACATTCATCCCCGCGATGGGCGACTACGTCAATGCCGAGCTGCTGGGGAATACCGAGACGACGATGATCGGCAACGTCATCCAGAACCAATTCCTGACCCAGAACAACTACCCGACCGCATCCGCGCTCAGCTTCATCCTGATGGCCGGGATCCTCATCGCGGTCGCCGTCTACGCCCGACTTCTCGGGACCGACGAGCTCACGGCCGGGGGCGTGTGATGACCGCGAGCGGGATGACCATGGCGCGGCCCAAGGGCACGTTCAGCGAGCGGTTCGTCCGGTTCTGGAACCGCTATCTGCTGTTTATCTTCACGGGGCTGGCGATCCTGTACCTGATGGCCCCGGTCATCGTCATAGCCCTCTTCTCCTTCAACGATCCAGCCGGCAAGAGCAACTTCGTGTGGCAAGGCTTCACGCTCGATGCCTGGCTCGACCCGTTCGGGGTGGCTGGTCTGCAAAGCGCCGTTGCGGTAAGCCTCGGCATCGCGTTCGCCTCGACGATCATTTCGACGATCCTGGGGACGCTGATCGCGCTGGCCATCGCCCGCCACGTCTTCCGCGGCAGAAGCGCGACCAACCTGTTCATCTTCCTTCCGATGGCGACCCCGGAGATCGTGCTCGGCGCGTCGCTCCTGACCTTGTTCGTGGCAATCGGTGCCCCGCCGTTCTTCCCGCTGAGTGCGGGGACCATCCTGATCGCCCACATCATGTTCAGCATCAGCTTCGTGGTCGTCACGGTCCGGGCCCGTCTGGCAGGCTTCCCGACCCATCTCGAAGAGGCGGCGATGGATCTCGGCGCGAACGAGATCACGACGTTCCGAAAGGTGACCTTTCCGTTGATCCTGCCGGGCGTCATGGCCGCCGCGCTGCTCGTATTCAGCCTCTCGATCGACGATTTTGTGATCACGAACTTCACCGCGGGCGGCACGGTGACGTTCCCGATGTTCATCTATGCCAAGGCCAGGATCGGGATCCCGCCGGAGGTCAACGTCATCGGCACGATCATCTTCCTGACGGCAGTCGGACTCGTCGCGTTGTCCACCGTCCTCTCGCGCCGGCGAACAATGCGCGATGAGCGGCTCGCGCGGATGCAGATCGCGGAGGACCACAAGTGACGACCTCGAACCCGCCCGCGACCTCAGTCGCGCCCGCTCCCCTGCCCGACCACGCCGTCGTACCGGCCGTCTGGAGCCGGATCACGAACCTCGACATCGATCGCGGCGAAGGGTCGTGGTTGATCACTCGCGACGGCCAGCGCTACCTGGACTACTCATCCGGGATCGGCGTGACCAACACCGGCCACGCTCATCCCCGGGTCGCGGCCGCGATCGCCGCGCAGGCCGGGAAGCTCCTGCACGGCCAGCAGAACATCATGTATCACGAGCCCGGCCTGCGTCTCTACGACCGGCTCCGGAGCGCTCTGCCGGGCGGCCCATGGCAAGCCTTCCTGTCCAACTCCGGGTCGGAGGCCGTGGAGGCATCCGTCAAGCTCGCGCGCGTTGCGACTGGGCGCCCGGCGGTCATGGCCTTCCGGTACGGATACCACGGCCGGACTGCTCAGACGATGGCGCTGACGACCGCCAAGGATGTCTACCGGGCCGCCTTCGAGCCGCTGCCCGGCTCGGTCTATCACACGCCCTACCCGTACTGCTATCGAGCATCCGGCGGCGCACACTCGCCCGATGCCTGCACGTGCGACTGGGAGGCCCAACTCGACTTGACCTTCCACCAGTTCATCTACCCGGATCAGGTCGCCGCGATCATCATCGAGCCGATCCTCGGCGAAGGCGGCTACATCGTCCCACCACCCGGATTCCTGCCCCGGTTGCGCGAGATCACCCGCCAGCACGGCATCCTGCTCATCGCCGACGAAGTCCAGACCGGCTTCGGGCGGACCGGCGAGATGTTCGCGGTCCAACACTGGGGAGTCGAGCCGGACATCCTGGTCATGGCCAAGGGGATCGCGTCCGGCCTGCCTTTGTCCGGGATCATGGCCCGCGCGGACCTGATGGCCGCCTGGAAGCCGGGTACGCATGGCGGGACCTACGGTGGCAATGTCGTCTCGTGCGCGGCCGCGAACGCGACGCTCGACGTCATCCAGGAGGAAGGGCTGGTCGCCAATGCACGCGACCGCGGTGCCGAGTTCCTCGCCGGACTCCACGCCCTGACCACCACACATCCAGCGATCGGCGACGTGCGCGGATTGGGCCTCATGGTCGCGATGGAGCTGGTCAAGCCCCGCGTCGGCGATGGTCGCGTGCCAGATCCCGAGCTCACAAGGCGGATTCAGGCCGAGGCGCTGTCACGCAACCTCATCGTGCTCACCGCCGGCACATACGCCAACGTCATCAGGATCATCCCGCCCCTGGTCACGACCGCCGCCGAGGTCGACCTCGCGCTCTCCATCCTGGACGAAAGTCTTTCGGCCGCCGGAGCCTGAGTCCTGGGTCAGGCCTCGACCAATCGGTGTCTGACGACATCATGGAGCCGGCCATTCGAGACGAGGAACGTGCCTCCGTCGATGCGCCGCTGTCCCTGGAAGTCCGTCGCCACCCCACCGGCTTCCTCGACGAGGATGAGCGGCGCCGCGGCATCCCAGACCGCCAGGCCGACCTCGATCATGGCCTCGGCCGCGCCCTCGGCGACGAGCGAATAGCCCCAGAAGTCGCCGAACCCGCGCTCCCGCCAGGCAGCTTCCATCACACGGTCGAAACCGGGAGCCTGGCCAGACGCCTTGATATCGCGACTCGACCCAAAGAGGACATGCGCGTTGGCCAGGTCGTCCACCGTTGAGACGCGGATCCGGCGAGCCGATTCCCCGCGGTTGTGGGCCCATGCACCCCCGGCGCGCCAGGCCCACCAGCGTTCATCAAGCGCCGGCGCGGACAGCACACCGGCCTGTATCTCACCATCGCGCTCGACCGCCAGGAGGGTCCCGAACAGCGGCACGCCACGCATGAAGTTGTGGGTCCCGTCGATCGGATCGATATACCAACGGACCGAAGCATCGGCGTCGGCCGGACCGTACTCCTCGCCGATCATGCCGTGGTTCGGAAAGGCGTCGAGCAATCGCTCCCGGATCATCTGTTCGATCGTGGTGTCCGCCTGGGTCACAAACGTTTGATCCGGCTTGGTCTGGATCTGGAGGTCGCGTCGGAAATGGGCCCGCGCGATCGCGTCGGCTTCATCGCAGGCGGCCATGGCGACATCGAGCCAGCCGCGGAGCTCAGCATCGCTGCCTCGCCGGAACGATGCCGACCATTCCTCGCCATGCGAGATCCCTGACGGCACGCTCACGCTCGGATCCTCGCGTTCTGGGGGTCGTACAGGGGTTCGCGGGCCACCTCAAAGCCGATCCACTCGCCGAAGACCTCGACTTCGCCGCGTGTCCCAAGGGCAGCCCGCTCCGGAGGCAGGTAGCCGTACGCGATCGAGCGTTCGACGGCGAAGCCATAGCCGCCGCTCGTCACCCGACCGACGACCTCACCACCGACCTTGAGAGGCTCGTTGCCGAGGCAGACCGAGCGCGGATCGTCCAGCACCAGGCAGCGCAAACGCTTGCGGGGCCCGACGGCCCTGGCGGCAACCAGTGCGTCCCGTCCGATGAATTCGGGTTCCTTGTCGAGGGCCACGGCGAACCCGAGCCCGGCCTCGAACGGCGTCTCGTCCGGGGTGATGTCCGACGACCAGACGCGATAGCCCTTCTCGATCCGGAGCGCGTCGATCGCCCGATAGCCGGCCGCGACCATGCCATGTGGACGCCCGGCCTCCCAGAGCGTCCGCCACAGACCGAGTCCGAACTCAGTCGGCGCGTAGAGCTCCCAGCCGAGCTCGCCGACATACGTCACTCGGAGCGCGTGGACCGGAGCGGAGCCGACCGTGATCGGCTGTGCCGTCAGATACGGGAAGGCGCCATCGGAAACGTCGTCGCGGGTCACCGATGCGAGGATATCGCGCGCCCGCGGGCCCCACAGGCCGAAACAGACCCGGCTCGCGGTCAGGTCGTTGATGGCCACGCTGTCGTCCAGCGGCAGATGGCTTCGAAGCCAACCCAGGTCATGCTGGCCGACGGCCGTGCCGGTCACCAGGAGGAAACGATCGGGATCGATTCGAGTGACGGTCAGGTCGCACACGATCCCGCCACGCCGGTCGAGCAGCTGCGTATAGGCGATCCGACCGGTCGGCCCGTCGATATCGTTGGCGCACAGGTACTGGAGAAAGCCAAGCGCCCCCGGCCCGACGACCTCGAGCTTCGCAAAGGACGTCTCGTCGAACAAACCAGCGGCATGACGCGTGGCGAGCGCCTCGGCCGCGATGGCCGGCGACCAGTGCATCCCCGCCCAGCCCGCCGGCCGGAGAGCTTCGTATGCCTGGTCGGCGTTGGAATCGAACCAATTGGGGCGCTCCCAGCCCGATTTCTCGCCGAACGCCGCGCCCAGACCGATGAACGTGTCGTAGGTCGGCGAGGTCCGCAGCGGACGACCGGCCTGGCGTTCCTCGTTCGGGTAGTGGATGTCGTAATAGGTCGCGTACACCTCGGTGGTTCGAGCGAGCGCGTAGGCCTGACTTCGATAGGCGGGCCCGAACCGCCGGATATCCATCTTCCACAGGTCGAGTTCCGGCTCGCCATCCACGATCCACGACGCCATCTGGCGCCCGATACCGCCGGCCCCCGCGATCCCATGGGCGCAGAACCCGGCGGCTACGAAGAAGCCACGGACCGCCGATTCGCCCAGGATGAACTCGTTGTCCGGGGTGAATGCCTCCGGACCATTGATCATCCGGTTGACGCCGGCGTCGGCGATGGCTGGGACCCGCCGGACGGCGCCGTCCATGATCTCGGCAAACCGTGGCCAATCCGGCGCGAGAAGCTTGCCGTTGAAATCGGCCGGGACGCCGTCGAGCGCCCATGGGGCCGGATGTCGCTCATAGCCACCCATGCACAGACCGCCGACCTCCTCGCGGAAATAGACGAGGTTGTCGGGATCGCGCAGCTGGGGCAGACCGGGATGAACGCCGTCGATCGGCTCGGTGAATACGTATTCGTGGGCCATCGGGATGATCGGGATGTCGATGCCGGCCATGCGCCCGATCTCCGGGGCGAACATGCCCCCGGCATCGACCACGACGCCGGCCCGGATCTCCGAGCGCTCACCCTTGCTCTCGACCGTCACGCCGGTCACGCTTCCACGTTCCACGCCGATCTCGACGACCCGAGTCTGGGTCCGGATCGTCGCCCCGCGCTGGCGAGCGCCGGCGGCCAGCGCGTTGGCCAGACCCGATGGATCGAGCCAGCCGTCGGTCGGCAGATACACGGCGCCCAGCACGCCGTCGGTGGACATCAGCGGGAAGCGCGCCTGGGCCTCGGCTGCGTCGATCAGCTCCAGCGGCAGGCCGAAGGTCTTGGCCCAGCCGGCCTGTCGACGAAGCTCCTCGAACCGTTCTGGGCTCGATGCGAGGCGCAACGATCCGACCTCGTGCCAGGCAGGATCGACTCCTGTCTCGGCGGCCAGTCGCCGGTACAGCTCCACTCCGTACATCATCATCCTGGTAAGGGTCACCGAGCTTCGCAGCTGGCCGACCAGCCCGGCCGAGTGAAACGTGGACCCCGAAGTCAGTTCGGCACGGTCAACGAGGACGATGTCCGTCCAGCCGCGCTCGGCAAGGTGGTAGGCGATCGAGGTTCCGCCGACCCCACCGCCGATGATCACCGCTCGAGCATGTTCCACGGGCCTCAGGGTAGCCGCTGATGGCCCGCAGGGCAGGGTCCCTGTGCGCTACCCTGCCGGCGTGTCACCGACCATCGAAGAGGTCATCGCCGCGATCCCTGACTGGACCGGTCGCGCGGTCACTGCGACTGCGGTCGCAGCCGGCCTGACAAACAGCAACTTCCGGGTCGAGGTGGACGGGATCCCGTACTTCGTCCGGATCCCGGGCGCTGCCACGGAGCTGCTCGCCGTTGACCGCGCAAACGAGCTCCACAACACCCGCGCGGCCGCCGCCGCGGGGGTCTCCCCACGGGTCGCCCACAGCCTGCCCCAGTGGGATGTCTTCGTGCTCGACTGGCTACCCGCCCGGACGATGTCGAACGAGGCATTCGCCGAGCCCGAGGCGCCGACCCGGATCGCAGCGACCCTTCGGCAGCTTCATGCGGGCCCGCGCTTCCGCGACGACTTCGACATGTTTCGCCTGAGCGAGCGATACCTGGCCCTCGTCGATGCGCGGTCCGTCCGCATCCCGGCAGGCTATCGCGAGCACCTTGACCGCATCCCGCGGATCGAGGCGGCGTTGGTCGCCGTACCGATCCCATCCGTTCCCTGCCACAACGATCTCCTCGCCGAGAACTACCTCGACGACGGGGACCGCCTGTGGATCGTGGACTTCGAGTACAGCGGCAACGGCGATCCGACGTTCGAGCTCGCAAATACGGCCCAGGAGCTGGGCTTCGACGAAGTGCGCCTGGTCGAACTGTGTACGGCCTACTTCGGCGTAGCTACGCCTGCGCTGCTCGCCCGGACGCACTTGCAGATGATCATGTCCGACGTGGGCTGGACGCTGTGGGCCGCCATCCAGGCGCGGATCTCGGCGATCGAATTCGACTTCGCGGCCTGGGCCGAAGAACGCTGGGCGCGCGCGGCGGCGATGCTTGACGGCCCGGAGTTCGACCTGTGGCTGCGGGCCGCCCGGGGCTAGG
>SPCO01000164.1 GCA_004525275.1 Thermomicrobiales bacterium
CTTCGCGGCGTCGGCGCGGCCGCGATCGACAACCTGATGGAGGACGCCGCCACCGCCGAGATCTCGCGCTCGCAACTCTGGCATTGGCGAACCCGCGGCGTGGCGCTGGCGGATGGACCGGTGTTTGACGCGGCGCTCTATACGGCGGTCCGCGATGAGGAACTGGCGCGGCTCGGCGGGCCCGAGGCGGGTCGTCTGACGGAGGCCGCCGAGCTCCTCGATCGCCTGGTTCTCGACGATGTCTTCGCCGAGTTCCTGACGCTCCGGGCGTACTCGATGCTTGAATAGCGCCGGTCTCAGCCACGTCACTTGTTGATGTTCGTGGGCGGCATCAAGCAGGCGATCGCGGACACGCGGACTGGTCAGCCGTCGACGTGGGAGCGAGCCACGAAGCGACCGGCGCCGCGCAGGCCGACGAATGTCCCACCGCGGACCACGCCCTGGCCGCGCAAGATGACGTCACGGACGGCACCCTGGACCGACAGGCTCTCGTAGGGGGTGTAGTCGCTCGTGTGGTGCAGGTCGGTGGCCTGGATCGTCCGGCGCGCAGCCGGGTCGAAGAGCACGAGATCGCCATCGCGCCCGACCTCGATCGCCCCCTTCGAATCGAGTCCGAACCGAGACGCTGGCGTCGTCGCCATCAGGGCGACCATGCGCTCGAGCGTGATCCGGCCTTTCGCGACGCCTTCGCTGTAGAGGATCGCCAGCAGGGTCTCGATGCCAGGGGCGCCGTTGCTGATCCGGTCGAACGGGACGCCCTTCCCGGCCTCCGCCTTCTCGGTGTCGAGTCGGTCCGGGACGTGGTCGGAGGCGACAAGATCGAGCGTGCCGTCGGCGAGGCCCGCCCATAGCGCGTCGCGGTCGGCAGCGGACCGGAGGGGCGGCGAGACGACAAAGCAGGCGCACCGGACCGGGTCTGGATCGTCATATCGGTCGTCGGTCAGGACCAGGTAGTGCGGGCACGTCTCGGCCGTGACGCGAACCCCTGCGGCCTTGGCGCGGCGGACTTCAGCAAGCGCGGCCGCGGACGAGAGATGGACGACATGGACGGGGGCCTCGGCCGTCTTTGCGAAGCCGAGCGCCCGTGCCGTGGCGATCGCCTCGACATGCGGTGGCCGGGTCGCGGCGTGAAACCGCGGAGCGACGTCCCCTCGCTCGACCGCCTCCGCCACCGCCGCGTCGAGCAGGACCGGATCCTCGCAATGGACCTGGAGCATTCCACCGTGCCGGGCCATGACACGCATCGCTTCAGAGAGCTGCGCGTCGGGGAGCCGGAAGTCGAAGATCATGAACGCCTTGGACGTGGCGATCCCGGAGTCGATCGTAGCTGGGAGCTCCGCGAGGGCATCATCGGCTCGCCCACTGATGGCCAGGCTGAGCCCGTAGTCGATGGCGCTGTCGTGCTCGGTCGCCGCGCGCCACTCTCGGACGCCCGTGAGGAGCGACCGCTCGGCGGCTGGCGACGAGCCAGTGCCCGGGTTGTTGAACGACAGGAAGGTGGTCGTGCCGCCAAAGGCCGCGGCGACCGAATCCTGGAAGAACCGATCGGGTCGGCCATCGCTCGCGACGCGGGTATGGGTGTGGACATCCACGGCGCCCGGCAGGACAAGCAGCCCGGTGGCATCGATGACGTTGCCCGCACTCGCCGCCAGCCCAGCGAGATCGGGCTCGACCGCGGTGATCCGACCGCCGACGACGGCGACATCCGCCCTCTGCGATCCCGTGGTCCCGACGACCATGCCGCCAACGACGACGAGATCCGGTCTGTCCGTCACTCGGGCAGGATACCCGCGGGCAACCTAGCCGACCGGCGTGTCTCCGATGACTCCGAGCAGGACCGGGTCAACGCCGGAGTAGTAGTCCTCCGACGACAGGATGATCCTGAGCCCAGGTCGGATGGTGATCCGGTCGTCGTCGGCCGTGCTCTTTTCCCAGTAGCGGGTCGCGATGAAGACGACCTGACCCGAGTGCGGCAATGGGATCGCTCGGACGTCGCCGTACAGGTTCGGGCTGCCGCCCATCGCTTCGCCGGCGAACTCGGCGTCCGTGGTCTGCTCCACGGTCGTCGCGAAATTGGCCGCGGCCGAAAAGGTGTTCCGGCCGATGAGCAGGGTCAATCGACCAGGTTGGTCGATTGCTGGATCCTGGAGAACAGACAAGAAATGGCCGTAGGTCGTGTTGTCGCCGCCGCCGTTGTTCCGAAGATCCACGACCACCTGATTGATGTCGCCTTGCTTGGCCCGTGCCAGGATCTCGTCGGCGACGGCGTTGATCCCGCCCCGGACCGCGTTGTACTGGACGTAGAGCGTCTTCGAGCTGGCGAGGTATGTCCACCACAGGGCCCTATCCATGTCGCGCAACCACATCGTGTCGACCCGGCTCGGAAGACGGAGCACGTTGGCGCCCCGCCAGGCGGCATCATCAGCGGCCGGGATCGGGTCGATCTGCACGTCTCGTTCGCGCCCGTCCCGGTCGACCAGGCTGAAGGTGGCCGGTCCGACCGCCCCCTGGATGCCCAGGCCGGTCAACAGCTCGCTGACCCGGAGGTAGAGGGTGGCGAACGCCAGCAGGTTCGACGGGTTGTCCCGGGGGGCGAGGGGTTCGACCAACGCCAGGACTTTCTCGATCGGTTGGTCGTCGATCGCAACGATGCGGGACCCGATCAGATCCGTGTAGGGCGCCCGGGCATCGGTGATGACCAGCCCATCGCGGAATTGCCACAGCAGGATCGGGAATTCGTGCGTGCCGCTGTCCGCGGAGAACGGGAACATGCCGGTGTGTCCCTCGCGACCGGCCCAGCCGGGCATCGCGGCGAGACGGACCAGCTCGACCAGTGCTTGCTCATCGGAGAGCGTCGGGATCCGGGCCTTGGCGGCGTCGGCGGCCACGATGTAGGTATCGCGCGGTAGGCCGTGCCACGGGTTCGGGTGGATCTGCTCGCGGGCCTCGAGGAGCCGGTCGATGTCGGCGCGCCAGCCGTCGTCCCTGGAAAGCGTCGGCGAAGGAATCGTGGTCGGAGCGGGTGCGCCGGCGCTGGGCGTCGATGTCGGCGAGGGCTGGGCGACGGCCTCGGACGGTGAGGGTTCGCCGGTCCTTGACGGGACCGCGGTTGGCGAGACCGGCGAGCCACAGGCGGCCGCGAGGAGCGCGACGAGAACGAAGACGACAGCCGCACTGGAGCGACAGACCGGTGTCATCCGGCCGCCTCCATCGAGTCCGCGTTCAGCTTCGATCCAGCGACCGCTGCCGCCGCGGCGACGGCCCGAAGCGTGATCCGGGCTTCGTCCTGATCGATCTCGAGCGCATCGATGAACCGGTCGTGGGCCTCGCGGAATGCCCGGCTTGCCGCGGCATGCGCGGCCAGGCCCTCGCTGGTCAGCCTCAGACGATACGACCGTCGGTCGGTCGGAACGGTCTCGCGCACCGCGTGGCCGCGCTGAAGCATGGCCCGCACGTAATGCGACATCGTCGTTGGCGGCATACCTGCCCGGCGGGCCAGATCGGTCGGTGTCTTGGACCCCTCATCGAACAGGACGCTGTAGACGGCATATTCGTCCGGGCGGAGCGCGACATCGGCCATGGCACGCTCGACGAGCGTGCGGATGCGCTGGTCCGCGGCAAACCATTCGAACAGGAGCGAGAGGCGCGGTCCAGGTGGCACCGGGAGATAATACCACGTGGTAGTATCCCGCCGGGGATGGCCTCCGGCAGCCTCGGGTCGGCGCCTTGATCCGGCGCCAGGCGACCGTTACGACCGGCGAGAGCCGTGATACGGGTCCCGTTGGCCCGATGGGACCCTGTCTTTCGTCGATCTGGGCAGACCACGCCCCGAATGACCGTCGGAGGCTCCGATCTGGCCGCAGGCGTGATAGCCACCGGTCCGTTCAGTCGCCTGGCGCCGATTGCCGACCCGGCCTTGACCGGCCCCCGGAGCAAGCGTGCCTAGCCGACTTCCTGGATCGAGATCGACTGGGCGCCATCCCAGAGACAGCGTCGACCCACCTCGCGGAGCCGATCGGCCCAGCCTTCGTCGGGCACCACCGTCGCGAAATGGTTGGCCGCCAGCTGGCCGACTTTGGAGGCCGTCGTGCAACCGCCATACGGGAAGAAGATCTCGCATTCGCTGATCCCGCCCGGATAGATCGCCAACTGACCCGGCGCCGGATGCGACGTGTGGTTCTCGTACTCGAGGCCGGGCCGAAAATCACCGAACGGGATCCAGGTGGACTCCCCGGTCCAGCGGCAATGGATGAGCTTCGATTCGATCGGCAGCATGTGCCGGATGGCTTCGATGGTGCGCGGCGCGGCGGGTTCCCATCGCGCGCTAAAGTGGAGGTCACCGACGACGATCTGCAAGGTACTCATGCGCGGAGGATAGCGTGGCCCAGGATGCGAATCAGCCCGCACCGACGATCTCCACTCACGTTCTCGACACGGAGCGAGGCGTTCCGGC
>SPCO01000125.1 GCA_004525275.1 Thermomicrobiales bacterium
CTCGAGTAGATCACGAAAGGTGAAGTGGCTGGCCGGAGTCCGGCCGCGGTCGATGGGAACGACCTCCGCGATGGCATCGAGCCCCGAAGTCCGCGCGATGATCGCCGCCCCATCGAGCGCCGGCGCGTTGCCGCCCGCGACCGGGTCGAAGGCCATGCTGATGGTCCCACCGGTGAACACGACCGCGACCCGAGCCACGCAGCGTCTCCTACTGGCGATCGGTTGGATCAGCCGGCCCAACACGATCAAGGGGCGGCTGATCCGTGGTGGCGGTCTCGCCCGGTTGCGTGTCCGTCGGTTGGTCGGCTCCAAGCGCGATGGCGATCGGATCGAGGTTTCCAGGGTCGCTGGCCGGCTGAGCGTCACCCGCACGCAGTGGCCCCCGGGTCACGACCGATGTGATGCCGATGATCATGACGACGATGGCCATCACGAAGATGACGGCCGTGGTTCCCACGAGGTCGGAGATCGGGCCGACGATGATGATCGGCAGGAAGCTCGCGACCGAGACCAACATGCCCAGGACGCCGTAGACGCGGCCACGGACGTCCTCCGGGAGGTCCTCCTGGAGCTGCGTCTGCGAAGGGATCGCAACAAGCCCATAGGAGATCCCCGCGAGGAAGGCGATGACCACCACGACCGCCAGGAGACTGGTGATCGCGGAAAGATCGATCCCGCCCGCGGCATCCGCCCGCTGCAATAGGCGGCTGATCGGACCAGCTGTCGACAATCCCGCGAGGAGGATCCCGAGGGCGATCATCGCCCCCTCGATGACCCGACGTCGATGGAAGTAGCGGCCGTAGGCATTGAGCAACAGGATCCCGGTCACGATCCCGAACGCGAGGGGCAGGACCACGACGGCAAAGTCCTTGGAAGCGAGACCCAGCGTGTCCTGCGCGAAGTCCGGCCCGAGGACGCCGAGCACACCGATCAGCGACGCGGTCACCGCGAGATAGATCAGCGACCAGCTGATCGAACGGTTGGCCCGAATGTACGCGAAGCCCTCTCGCAGTTGGGTGAAGATCGATCCGACTGCGCGTTCGGCCTCGCCGACCCCGAGACCATCGTGCGGGTGTTCGACAGTCGATGGCGGGGGCGGTGACGCTGGCAGCGTGAAGCAAAACAGGGCCGCGAGGAAATAGAGCCCGGCGACGACGACGATCACGGCCTCCGGGCCGGCCACATTGACCACCAGCGGGCCGAGCAGCGCGAACCCAAGGGCGAACGCGGCGTTCAGCGTCAGGGTGAAGATCCCATTGGCCGCCAGCAGCTGCTCGCGCGGAACGAGGACTGGGATCATCGCCAGCTCGGCGGGGGCAAAGAACACCGTGAACGTCGAGATCAGGACGTTGAGCAGCAGGATGATCGCGAGATTGGTACCGGCGAGATACAGGGCGATGAACGCCGCGCCGCGCAGCAGATTGGTCGCAATGAGGATCAGCCGCCGGTCGATCCGATCGACGTAGACGCCAGCGACCGCCGAGAACAGGACCGCGGGTACCAGGAATGACAGGATCAGGAGGCTGACCGCCGTGTTCGACTTGGTCGAGTCGAAGACGATGACGGTCAGTCCGAAGAGGACCATGTTCCCGCCAACCTGAGTCGTCAGCTGGGACAACCAGAGGCGGAGGAATCCGCCGTTCTGGAAGACGGCGAGCGGCCCAGCCTCGGGCGGTTCTGGCGCGACCGTCGCGGCGGTCACCGGCTCGGTCCGTCGTTGATCGGCGCCCGCCCCTGCGCCGACACGACAGCCGCGGTCAGGCCCGGGTCGCCGCGCGCGACGAATTCCACGAGCCGCTGCTCCACGGTCCGGCGGGCGATGAGGACGTGTCGCTCGCAGGTCGTGCAGCGCAGCCCGATATCCGCGCCGACGCGGTCGACCAGCCAGGTGGTTCCGCCACATGGATGGACGCGCCGAAGTCGGATGACATCGCCGAGGAGCAGCGTGAGCAAGGGCTGGTCAGGCATCGGCGGCCCAGCCTATCAAAGCCGCGGGCTACCGTGTTCTGGCACGAGGCTCCTGTTCGTCGCGGGGAGTTCGAGCCGGTCCACCGGCGTGACGGTTACCGTGACCAGCGGCAGGGTGGCGGCAAGCTGGGCGATGACCCCGCCGGCTCGAGTCAGGGAGCCGGTCAACTTGTCCGGGGCACCGATGGCATCGAGATCGAAGCTGTCCCCGAGTGCCACGCCGTCTACCTCGGCGAAGCCCGCCGGTCCGACTACCACGACGCCGCTGACGACGCGTATACCGTCGACGCCGATCGCCTCCGACCCGGCGTTGCGCAGCTCATTGATCAGTTCCTCGACACCGTGGCCATCGATCGGGCCACGGATCGCGATCTTGACGCCTGGCCCACCGACCGGCTCCAGGCCGGCATAGGCGCGAACACGATTCAAATCCTCCTCGACCTCGCCGACCGACGCGCCGCCACGCGAGCGATTTTGGACGAGCGTCTGGAGATCTCGCTCCAGGCTGGACGCTTCCCGCCGCAGCTGGTCGTTGCGTGCGTTCACGTTGGCGACGAGGACGGTCAGGTCCTGAGACGACAGCTGCGCCAGCGCCGAGGGACCAGCCTGGGAGCGAAGCTGGACAACGACGAGCAATCCGAGGATGCCGGCGACGAAGGCGATCGTCAGCTGACTTCTGAATCTATGCATCGTCAACCACCGGCGTCGGGTGAGGTGAACGGGCCGGGCGACGGTGAAACGATCGGCCGCGAATAGCGCAACGTCACGGTCCCGACGAAGGCTGGCATGTCGACCGACTCAGGCTCGGCCAGTGAGACCCGGATCCCGTAGCCGTCGCCACGTTCACGGACGAAATCGACGAACTTGGCCGAGCGGCTCAGCTGTTCGTACAGGTCGGACGCACCGAGCGCTGTGATCTGGTAGGGCGGCGTCAGGTACGCAGAGTTGACGAGCAACGACGCACCGACATCGATGATCGCCGAGGTCGGAGTGAGGCGCTCACCGTTGACCGCGACGGCCTCCGCCCCCGCGCCCCACAACGCTTCCACGATCGTCCGGATATCGTGCGATCCGACGAGGTAGTCGACCTCGCCCCCATCGGGCGGCACCGGGTCCTTCGAATCCTCAAGCTGGATGACGATCCCGGAACCGGTCAACGGGATCAGGCCCGCCGCGATGCGGGCCGCCTGGAGCTGGGCATTGAGCTGTTTGACGCGGTCCTCCGAACTGGCGCCCTCGGTCTCGATGTCCTGGATCTGCGCGCGGACGTCGAGGATCCTGGCCTTCAGGTCATCCTGCTGGGCCTGCAACGTATTGACCGTATCGACCAGTGGGGTCCGCTCCTGGGTGGTGTAGCGGACGCGCGGACCTTCCGATGCCAGCTGAGCAGCGGTCAGGAAGCCAAGCGCCAGTAGGGCGACACCAAGGGTGATCTGCCAGCTTGGAATGGCGCGCAAACGATCCGTGATCCTCACGCCGGGCCACCGGCCGAAGCCCGCCGGCGACGTCCGAGAATGACGCCGACGACGATCGCCACACCGATCAGGAGGGCGAGCGGGATCAGCCAGTCGGGCCCTTCTCTCGCGGGCGAGGCGTCGTTCGCCGTCGAGGCGTCGCTTGACGGACGCGCGCTTGGTCCGGGATTTGCCGCTCCTGGCGCGGGTGTCGAGATCAGCCCTCCGGTACCCTCCCAGGCGGCAGGCACGGGTCCGCGGGGCGCCGGGCGGGGTCCGTCCTTGGTCGGTTCCGTGGCGCCGACGTCCGCGAACCATGCCGAACCGAACGTGGTCATGTCCAGGCCGAGCGCATCGGTGAAGGCTTCATCGTCCGTCCGCCCATCGGCATACGACCGAATGAGCGTGACCAGGGCATTGGGGCCGTACGTCCGAACGATGAAGTCAACGGCAGCGACGCTCTCTGAATAGGCGAGGAAGAAATCGCGACCATTCGGGAATTGGCCGGTCAAACCGTCGAGCGGGATGAGTGAACCTGACCTCGCCGCATTCTTGACCGCCCCGCGATCCGGGCCCGCATAGCCCTCACTCTGATACACCGCCAGCCCTTCGTTTAGCCAGCGCGGTGGCCTGTGGTACGGGTTGCTCGAGGCAGTGTCAAAGACAAGATGGACGAATTCGTGGGGGATGCGCACCGCGACCAGCGGGTCGTCGATCTCGCCCGGCGGGATGAGTCCCAGCAGCGTTCGGATGGAGGCATATGCGGTCCCCGCAACATTCTCGTGGGCACCCGGTCCGAGGGCTCCGTAGAAATCATCCGGGTGCGCATAGACGAAGAAGTCGACCGACTCGGTCTCGATCACGCCGAGAAGATCCGCGGTCTCGCGGATGGCGTCTTCCGCCAGCCTCAGGGCCTTGGCTCCGAACGCCGCGTCGCCCTTGTACCAGTGCACCCGAGCGAGCTCGCCCGAAACGGTCTGCCAAGCGAATCGGTCGTCTTCGTAGACGACGGTCAGCGCTGGTCCGAGGGCGAACTTGGTCGGGTCGTCAGCGGAGAACAGCCGCCACTGAGCGGTGATCCGGGTATTGGGGATCAGATGCGCTGGTCCCGAGGTGTCGAGTGTGTAGCTCAGCGTCGTCGCGCCCGGTCTCGGCCGATCGGACACCTCCACGACTTCCGGGCCGATCGCGTCGGCGACCGTCAACAGGAGTTCGGTGCGTCCGACCGGAACATCGACCACGACGGCCTGTCCGAAGTCGATCCCTTCACCGTAGGTCGAAGTCGCGGTCGGCACCCCAAATGTCGCCGGCGACGCCGCCAGGGCCGACGGGACGAGGCCCAGGAGCAGGGCCAGCGTGGCTACCCCGACGACGAGCCCCTTGCGCATCAGTCTGCCCACGCGAGACCGGCCATTCGGATGATCCCGAGCCCGTTCTGCCCGGCACCAAGAAGACCGTCACGCGACAGCGCCCAGCCGGGTCCGTACGAGACCGGGACCACCGGAACTTGGTCGCGGACGAGGCTCTCAGCCCGGTCATAGGCAGACGATGCGTCGGCGGGGTCCGTCGCCGACACGGCCTCCGAGATCGCCGCATCGAAATCCGCTGAACTCCATCGGCCGTAATTGCTGGACGCTCCGGTACTGAGCAGGACTCCCAGAAAGTCATTGCGTCCCGGATAGTCCGCGACCCAGCCGAGCGCCCACATCGGCGGAGCGTCCGTGGCCAGTCGCTCGAAGTAGCCGTCGCCCATCGTTTCTGCTTGAAGCGTGATCCCCAACTCACGTTCGATCTCACCGACGATCGCGGCATCGTACCCGGATCCGCCGGTCATCAGGACCGTGGTCGGGAACCCGGCACCACCC
>SPCO01000020.1 GCA_004525275.1 Thermomicrobiales bacterium
GGCCACCACGGTTCGGCGGTCGCCATGGGTCGAACCCGCGCTGGGTCGCGCCCGAACCGTATGGGCGAGGTTCAGTCCAGTCCCGCGGGGCTTCGCGCGTCGGCCCGTCCGGGATCGGGCGATCGTCCGACCGGCCGGGGCGACCGCCGGGATTCGGCCGAGATGCCTTGGGCGGCGGTCCGGATCGTGACGGCCGATGCCCTCCCGTATTGAACGACTTGCCGCTCGACCTGTGCACGGACCTCTTGCCCCGCTGACCCGGTGGACGGCCCGCGTCGTCAGCTGACCGATCTGGTCGATCAGCCATGATCAGCTTCTTCGGTCCGTCGCCAGCGCTGTCCGTCGCGAGTGTCTTCGACGATCACGCCCCGCTCAGCGAGTGCATCGCGTAACCGGTCGGACGCGGCGAAATCTCGGGCGCTGCGAGCGGCCGCCCGCTCGTCCAGCAACGCCGTCAATTCCGGCCCAAGTTCGACGTCGGGGTCGGGCAGGATTCCGAGCACGCGATCCAGATCAGCTAGCGTTTCGAGGGCCCGAATGGCGTCCGCAGTCGAAAGCGAGCGACCCTCGATCCGGCGGTTGAGGTCGCGCACGAGCTCGAACAGCGCCGCCAGGCCAGCCGAGACATTCATGTCGTCGTCGAAGGCCTCGATGAACGCGTCGTTCGCGGCAACCAGACGGCCGGCAAGGGTCGAGTCGTCGGGCCCTTCCGCCTGACGGTAGGCCCGCAGCGCGGCCACGACCGTGTCGAGTCGATCGAGGGCGCTCGCGGCGGCCGCCAGCGACTCGTCCGACTGACTGAGCCCCGCGCGGTAGTGGACCGAGATCAAGGCGAGGCGAAGCGCGCGCGGCGACATCCCGGCTGCCACCAGCTCTCCGACCCGGGCGATATTCCCGGTCGACTTTGCCATCTTCGTGCCACCCATCTGCAGATGGGCGCTGTGTAGCCAGGTCCCGACAAATGTCGCGCCCGTGGCCGCCTCGCTCTGGGCGATCTCGTCCTCGTGGTGGGGGAAGATCAGATCGACTCCCCCGGTATGGATGTCAAAGGATGGTCCGAGCTGGGCCATGCTCATCGCCGAGCATTCGACATGCCAGCCGGGGCGCCCTGGTCCGATCACCGTCTCCCAGACCGGCTCGCCCGGTTTCGGTGCCTTCCAGAGGGCGAAATCGCGGACGTCATCCTTACCGTACTCGTCGGCCTCGACCCGCTCGCCGACGCGCAGCCCCTCAGGATCGAGTCGGGCGAGCTCACCGTATCTGGGCCACGACGCGATCCGAAAGAAGACGGAGCCATCGTCGGTCCGGTAGGCGTGGCCCCGTTCCAGAAGCGTGGCGATGAGATCAGCCATCTCGTCAATGTGACGGGTCGCCCGAGGGAGCACGTCCGGGGTCGTCATCCGCAGCGTCGCGGCATCTGCCAGGAACGTCGCGATGTAGCGGTCGGCCAGCTCTTCGATCGTCTCGCCCGTCGCGGCCGCGCCCCGGATGATCTTGTCGTCGACGTCGGTGATGTTCATCACCCAGGTCACGGTCAGGCCCCGCCAGCGCAGGTAGCGTACAAGCAGGTCCGCTCCCAGGAAGGTCCGGAAGTTCCCGATGTGCGCCGGGCCATACACGGTCGGTCCGCATGAATAGATGCCGATGTGCCCTGCCTGGAGCGGGACCAACGGTCGGGTTTCGCCGGACAGGGTGTCGTGCAGGCGGATCATCGAACGAGCCGGTCTACGGTCGCGACGACAAGCGCCGAGATCGATCGGCCCGCGCCATCGGCGCCGTCCAGATTGCCGCTCGATGCCTTGACGTTGACCGACGACGGATCCAGGCCAAGAAGTGACGCGATCTGATCACGCATGACGTCAAGATGGTCGCCAAGTCGAGGCCGAGCAGCGATCACAGTCAGATCGAGCGTCGATGGGCGCCAGCCGGCCGCCTCGACCCGACGCCGGACCTCCGCGATGAGCGTCCCGCCGGCGATCCCTTCCGGGGTGCGGCTGTCGGCCGGGAAGAGTCGACCAAGGTCCCCGAGCGCGACCGCACCGAGCAAGGCATCGGCGACGGCATGGAGCACGACGTCACCATCGGAGTGCCCGATCAGGCGCGCCGCCCCTGCGATCTCCACGCCGCCGAGGATGAGCGGCTCGCCGGGTCCGAACGGGTGGCTGTCCTGGCCGATCCCCGTCCGCGACGTGCCGACGCTCGATCCGGCGAGGGCGTCTGCGGCACGTCGAACGTCAGCCGGCACCGTCACCTTGAAGTTCCCTGGATCACCGGCCACGACATGGACCGGAATGCTACAGGCTTCGATGAGCTCGGCCTCGTCGGTGAACGTGCGGGGCCCGTCGGCCGGGAACCGACTCCACGCGGTACGGAGGAGGTCGCGCCGGACCCCTTGCGGCGTCTGGGCAGCACCGAGTCCAACCCGATCAACGGTCCCGACGACGCGGTCTCCGTCGAGGCGCTTGAGCGTTGACGCGACCGGCACGACGGGGATCGCCGCTCCATGTCGGGTCGCTGCGCGGACGACCGCCTCGATGAGCGAGGGCTCCACGAACGGCCTAGCGGCATCGTGGACGAGCACGACGCCCGACTCGTCAGGATCGAGCCGATCGAAAGCCTGGAAGCCCTGGTAAACGGACTCCTGGCGGCGGGCGCCACCCACGACGACGTCGACGACCTTGTCAGGCAACTGACGGTCGGCGGCGATCACGGCGCGACGCTCGTCGGTTGCCACGACGACGATCCGCTCGACGAACGAGGCCTCAGCGAGCACGGCGAGCGTCCAGGCAAGCAGCGGCCGACCGGCGATCCGGGCGGCCAACTTGTCCTCCCCGCCCATACGTCTCGACCGGCCGGCCGCGACCACGATCGTGTCCGCCCTCAGAACCGGGCCCGCGTCACTCAATCGAGGTGGGGTTGGGCGAAGATCATGCGACCCGCCACCGTCTGCAAGACCCGGGTGACCGAGACGTCCAACTCCTTGTCGATATGGCGGGCACCTCCTTCGATGACGATCATCGTGCCGTCATCAAGGAAACCAACCCCCTGGCCCGCCTCCTTGCCCTCCTGGATGACCCTGACCTTGAGCTCCTCGCCGGGCAGGACGGCCGGCTTGACCGCGTTCGCCAGCGAGTTGATGTTCATGACCCGGACGCCCTGCAACTCGGCGACGCGGTTGAGGTTGAAGTCATTGGTCAGGATGACCCGACTGCGGGCCAATGCGAGGGCGACCAATTTGGCGTCGACTTCTGCGATATCCGGCACGTCGTCCTCGACGATCTCCACGGGGGTGCCCGGCTCCTTCTGCATCCGATTCAGGATCTCCAGCCCCCGGCGACCGCGGTTGCGGCGTAATGCGTCAGAGCTGTCGGCGATGTGCTGGAGTTCCTCGAGGACGAAACGCGGAATGACCAGCGTGCCGTAGATGAACCCCGATTCGACGATCTCGGCGATCCGTCCGTCGATGATCGCACTCGTGTCGACGACGATCCGGGGATCACCCGCGGCCGACCCGTCGCGCTCCGGCGTGGCGGGGCGAAGTAGCCCGACCGCCTGGGCCGCGATGAGCAGATCCTTGCGCTTGGCCACGGTCAGCCCGAGCATGCCGAGACCGAACAGAAGCGAGACGCCGAGGGGTAGCCAGTTCTGCCACGGCTCCCCGATCCTCGAGAGCGGAAAGCCAAGGAGGAGACCCATCAACAGCCCCAGGAGCAGCCCGAGCACGGCGGCTACGAATTCGGCGGTCGACAACACCTCGACCTGGCCGATGAGCCACTTGGCCGGGATCACGGTGAGATACGGCAGGATGGCAAATCCGACGACGATCCAGGCGACGACCCAGGCGGCCAGAAAGGCGCCCGCGTACGCATTGCCGTCGAACAAGCCGTCGCCTGAAGCGGCGGTGACCAGCCCGACGGCAGCCCCGAGGGCGGCGCCAAGAAGGCGGATGTAGAGAATCAAGTGAATCCCTCGGCAGCGACCGCAACGAGGCCGGGCAGGGCCCGACCGGTGGTCAGCCTAGCATCGCCGGCACGCCATCGCCACGAGGCAGCGATCGGTCTGGGAGCGCTATCTCGATCGCCTCGCGGATTGTTCCGGCCTTTTTGAGCGCCAGGCCCTCGATCGGACCCAGGGCATCCCCGACCGACGCCGGGATGATCGCCACGTCAAAGCCAAGCCTTGCAGCCTCGCGCAGGCGGCGCTCGAGTCCCACGACGCTCCGCAATTCGCCCAACAAGCCGACTTCACCGATCGCGATCGTGCTGCTCGGGACCGGTCGATCGCGAGCGGACGACGCCAGGGCAAGTGCGAGGGGGAGATCGATGGCAGGCTCGGCGACGGAGAGACCACCGGCCAAGTTCGCGTAGACGTCGTGGCTGCCCAGGGCGATCCCGGCCCGACGACCGAGGACGGCGATCAGCAGATTGAGTCGATTCGGATCAAGGCCGCTCGCTCTGCGAGAGGGATTGCCATAGCTGGTCGGGCTGACCAGGGCCTGAACCTCGACCAGGAGCGGGCGACTGCCCTCGAGGGTCGGGGAGATAACGCTGCCCGGCGCCGATTCGCGCGCGTCGGTCAGGAAGGCGCGCGCCGGATCGGCGACTTCGCGCAGACCCGTTTCGACCATCTCAAAGACTCCGACCTCGTCGGTCGAACCGAACCGGTTCTTGGTCGCCCGAAGCACTCGCAGGGCGGCGAAGCGCTCGCCCTCCAGGCTGATCACAGCATCGACCAGGTGCTCAAGGGTCTTGGGGCCGGCGATCGTCCCGTCCTTGGTGACATGGCCGACCAGGATCACAGCGATCCCGTCGCCCTTGGCCAGATCCATCAACCTGAGCGTCGCCTCGCGAACCTGGCCGACACTGCCGGCCGCCCCGTCGAGTTCTGCGACCGTGGCCGTCTGGATCGAATCGACGATCACGAGACCTGGCCGCTCATTGCGGGCGACGTCGGCGATCCGGTTGACATCGTGCTCCGCGAGGACGCGGACACCGTCCCCGGACGACCCGGCCAACAGATCGAGCCGAGCGGCTCGCAAGCGCACTTGACCGGGCGATTCCTCGCCGGTCGCGTACAGGACGCGCACATCGCCATCGGGGCTGTGGGTCAGGCTTGCCGCCGCCTGGAGCAGCAGCGTCGACTTGCCGATGCCCGGCTCACCACCGACGAGGACCACGGAGCCGAGGACAAGGCCACCACCCAGGACGCGGTCGAATTCCGCGACCCCCGACCTGATCCTGGGAGCATCTCCATCGGCGATCGCGGCAAGGCCGACGGCAGCACTGCTCGGGCTGTGCGCCGCGTGACTACCATGTCGGTCCGTCCGCGAGGGGTCACGGACGACGGTCTCGACCAGCGAATTCCATTGACCGCATGCCGGGCACTGGCCCTCCCAGCGCAGGAAGGACTCCGCGCAGGATTGGCAGACGAAGCGGCTCTTCGGCCGCGCCATACCTAGGCCGCTGAGATGCCGGCGCGGATCAATGCGCCTCGACCGGCGTGCGCGGCTCGGCGAGGTGGATATCGAGACCCGCCTCCGGATCGCGATCCACGACGATGGTCGAGCCCGGTTCGTACTTGTTAAGCAGCAGGTGCTCCGCGAGGACATCCTCGACCATGTTCTGGATGACTCGACGGAGTGGCCGCGCGCCATAGGCGACGTCGTAGCCGAGCTTGATGATGTGCTCCTTGGCCGCCGGCGTGACTTCAAGCGACATTTGCTGCGCTCGAAGTTGATCCCGGACGCGGGCAAGCATCAGGTCCACGATCTGGGCGATCTCTTCGATCGTCAACGAGCGGAAGACGACCGTCGCATCGATCCGGTTGAGGAACTCCGGACGGAAACTCGATTTGAGCTCGGCCGCGACCTTCTCCTTCATGAGTTCATGGGAACTCTCGGCCCGGTTCTCATCGGTCGAACCCATCACGCGGAAGCCAAGACTCGAGTTCGTCTGAAGCTGCTTGGCGCCCAGGTTGGAGGTCATGATGATGATCGCGTTCCGGAAGTCGACCCGGCGACCCTTGGCATCCGACAGGTGCCCGTCCTCGAGGATCTGTAGGAGGATATTGAAGACCTCTGGATGGGCCTTTTCCACCTCGTCGAGCAGGATGACGCAGTAGTTCTTGCGCCGGACGGCCTCGGTCAGCTGTCCACCCTCATCGAACCCGACGTAGCCAGGCGGAGCGCCGACCAGTCGGCTCACGTTGTGCCGCTCCATGAACTCGCTCATGTCGATCTTGATCAGGGCGTCCTCGCTCCCGAACATGAACTCGGCGAGCGCCTTGGCAAGCTCGGTCTTCCCGACGCCGGTCGGGCCGAGGAAGATGAATGAGCCGATCGGGCGTTTCGGATCCTTGAGTCCGGCCCGCGCGCGGCGAACGGCCTTCGAGACGATCCCGATCGCCTCCTCCTGGCCGATCACCCGACCATGGAGGGCCTCCTCCATCTTGATCAGACGCTCCGACTCCTCCTGCGCGATCCGGGTCACGGGGATCCCAGTCCACATCGCGACGACCTGGGCGATCTCTTCCTCGCCGACCGTGGGCTGCTCGCCGGACACCTGGGCCTGCCATTCCGCGCGTTGGGCATCGACGCCCTCGCGCGCGGTCGCTTCGGCCTCGCGCAGCGTGGCGGCCTCTTCGTACTCCTGGTTGTTGATGGCCGCGTCCTTCTCCTTGGTGAGTCGGTCCAGATCCTTCTGGGCCGCACGCAGGGCGGGCGGAGCGGACGCATACCGGAGGCGCACGCGCGAGGCCGCCTCGTCGATCAGGTCGATCGCCTTGTCCGGGAGGTGCCGGTCGGTGATGTACCGGGTGGACAGGTCGGCGGCGGCTTTGACCGCCTCATCCGTGATCGTGACCTTGTGGTGCTCCTCGTACCTTTCGCGGATCCCGAGCAGGATCTCGACGGTCTGCTCGAGCGTCGGCTCCTCCACCATGACCGGCTGGAATCGCCGCTCGAGGGCGGCGTCACGTTCGATGTACTTCCGGTACTCATCGAGGGTCGTCGCCCCGATGCATTGCAGTTCACCACGGGCCAGCGGCGGTTTCAGGATATTCGCGGCGTCGATCGCGCCCTCTGCGGCTCCCGCCCCGACGAGCGTGTGCAACTCGTCGATGAACAGGACAGCGTCGTTCGTGTTGCGCAATTCCTCGATGATCTTCTTGAGTCGTTCCTCGAACTCGCCGCGGTATTTCGTGCCGGCGACCAGGGATCCGATATCCAAGGTCAGGACGCGCTTGTTCAGGAGGGTCTCCGGAACGTCACCGGCGACGATCCGGTGGGCGAGACCCTCGGCGATCGCCGTCTTGCCGACGCCGGGTTCGCCGATCAGGGCGGGATTGTTCTTCGTGCGCCGGGACAGGATCTGGATGACCCGCTCGATCTCCTTCTCGCGGCCGATGACGGGGTCCAGCTTGCCGGCCCGGGCGGCGTCAGTAAGGTTGATCCCGAGCTGATCGACGGTCGGTGTCTTGCTCGCTCGCTTGGTCTCCGGTGTCGGGCCCGCGGACGAACTCTGGGACAGGACGCGGATGACCTCATGCCGGACCTTGTCGAGGTTCACCCCGAGCGACTCCAGGACGCCGGCTGCGATCCCCTCCCCTTCCCGGACCAGCCCGAGGAGGAGGTGCTCTGTGCCGATGTAGTTGTGTCCCAGGCGGCGCGCCTCGTCGATCGCTAGCTCGATGACGCGCTTCGCTCGAGGGGTCAGTCCGACCTCGCCGACCACCGGACGGTCGCCGCGGCCGATGATGAACTCGACGGCGGTCCGGACCTTGGGCAATTCGACGTTCATATTCTCGAGGACCCGGGCAGCAACGCCCTCGCCCTCGCGCACGAGCCCCAGAAGCAGGTGCTCTGTGCCGATGTAGTTGTGGTTGAACCGCTGCGCCTCGTCCTGCGCCAGGGTCAGGACCTTGCGCGCGCGATCTGTGAACTTGTCGAAGCGATCCATCCGGTCGAACGCCTGATCCCTTTCCGACGCCGTGTAGACGGCGCTTCGGCCATGCTAGCACGGGGCCTGCCGCCCGAGGCCGATAACGGATGTACGGGTGGTCCTACCCCATGAAACGCCCGGAACCGGCCGATGGATGCCTCCGCGCCGGCTAAGAAAACGAATCGACCCGCCGGGGACCGGCGGGTCGTCGAGATGGCCGAGCGCAGATCAACCTTCGGTGTTCGCCTCCATGGTCTCCTTGGCGATCTCCTCGATCACCTCGGCTGCGGCTGCCTCCTCGGCGACCTCATCCGCAACAACATCGGCGACGATGGTTTCGATGGTCTCGGCGGCGATCGCTTCCTCGGCGGCTTCGTCTTCGGCAACGGCCCCGACGATCGCTTCGACGACTTCGGCGGCGGCGGCTTCCTCGGCGACCTCGTCCTCGACGACAGCCTCAAGGACGTCGTCGATCCGCTCAGCGGCGGCGGCTTCCTCGGCGACCTCGTCCGCTGCGACCGTTTCGACGATCGCTTCGATTTCCTCGGCTGCCGCTTCTTCTTCGGCTTCTTCTAGGAGAGCCACGGTCCCTGCGACCTCGACGGCCGCTTCGGCCGCGGCGACCTCGTTGGCCGCGTTCGCGTCCGCTGCATCGGCCAGGCGCTCGATCTCAGCCGCCGCAGCAGCCTCCAGGACGACCTCATCGGCGGCCACGGTCTCCAGGATGGCCTCGACCGCCTCCGCGGCTACAGCCTCCTCGGCGGCTTCGTCTTCGGCAACGGCCTCGACGATGTCGGCTACGACCTCCGACGCGACGGCTTCCTCGGCGACCTCGTCTTCGGCAACGGCCTCGACGATCTCGGCGATGACTTCAGCGGCGGCAGCTTCCTCGGCGACCTCGTCTTCAGCGACAGCCTCAAGGACGTCGTCGATCCGCTCAGCGGCGACAGCCTCCACGATTGCCTCGTCGTCGGCGACGGTCGCCACAACCTCGTCTACCTCGGAAGCCGCCAGTTGCTGGCGGACCTGGGCGAAGGCTGATGCCAGCGTGTTGTCGATCCCGCCCTCCGGTTCCTGAACGGCGTCGGACATCGAGTAGCTGCGCTCGGGCCGTGGGCGACGCTCCTGGCGAGGTGCACCGGGCGTGCCGGATGCGGCGACCGGAGCACCGGGCTCGACTGGGGGACGAGCAGGCGGCTCTTCGGCCTGCTTGAGGCTGAGCCCCAGGCGATGCCGCTCGGAGTCGAGGGAGATGATCTTGAGCTTGAGCGACTGTCCCTCGTGTACGACGTCGCCGGGATGGACAACCCGCTGATGCGACAACTCGCTGATATGGATCAGGCCCTCGAGTCCGTCTCGGACGCGAACGAATGCCCCGAAGTTGACCAACTTGGTGACGGTCCCATCGATGATGTCACCGACATTGAAGTCGGCGACCGTGGAATGCCAGGGATCCGGCTGCAGCCGACGAATCGACAGGCTGATCCGGCCGCGCTCGTGGTTGATATCGATGACTTCGGCCTCGACCTCTTCACCAACCTCATAGCCGGCCTCGGGGTTGTTGACCTTGTTCCACGACAACTCGCTCTTGTGGACGAGCCCGTCGATGCCGCCCAGATCGATGAACACACCGAATGGCGCGATCGACCGGACCGTTCCGGTGACTTTCTGGCCGACCTGCAGGCTGCTGAACAGCTCATCTCGCTTCTCGCGGCGCTCCTCGTAGAGCGCGACCTTTTCCGAGAGGATCAGACGATTGGCCTTGCGATTGACCTCGAGGATCTTCAACCGAAGCTTGCGGCCGACGAACGGCATGAGCTTCTCAGCGATCTCCTGCGCCGCGTCTCGCGGCTGATCGTTCTGCGGGCGGCGTGGGAAGTCCACGATCTGGCTGATCGGAACGAAACCGCGGATGCCGCAGTCGACGATCAGGCCACCCTTGTTGTGGTCGATGACCGGCGCCTCGATGATGACGCCCGTCTCGAACTGCTCCTGCATCGAGCGCCACTTGCGTTCCAACCCCGCCCGTCGGAGAGAGAGGACGACGTGGCCCTCCGGCGATTCGGGCTGCAGGACGTACACGAGCACCGTGTCGCCGATCGCGAGTTCCGGTTGACCTTCGCCATGACGACCGAAGAGCTCGCGGTTGCTGACGACGCCTTCGCTCTTGGCCCCGATGTCGACCAGGATCTCGTCCTTGTCGATGCGTACGACCTGGCCCTCGACGACATCGCCATGCTTGAAGCTCTTGATGTCCGTGTCCTGCTCGGCGAGGAGTTCCTCCATCGTCGTCGGCTCTGGGCCGAGGTCACGCGCCGGCTCGGGCGCATCCTCTTCTTCATCGCCGGCCGCGGGTGCGTCGGCAGTCGCGCTCGCATCCAGCGCATCGGCGCTCGCATCCAGCGCATCGGCGCTCGCATCCAGCGCATCGGCGCTCGCATCCAGCGCATCGGCGCTCGCATCCAGCGCATCGGGCTTGGGATCATCGCCAGTGGGCTTCTCGGCCGCCGCCACAGCCTCGGGCGCGTCGGGGGGCGCTTCGACTGGTACGGGTTCGCCAGAGGCAGGGACGGGTTCGACTTCCGCTCGGCTTTCCGTTTCAGGGGTCGGATCGGGGTCGATGGTGCTGATGGCGGGCTCGTCAGCGACGGCGACCGCGGTCACGGTGTCTCCGGACGCCTGGTCGTCGACGGAGGTGATCGCCTCCGGCTCCGGCTCCGGCCCGCCCGGCTGCTCTTCGGTCAAGGTGATGGTCACTCCTGATGGTGGATTTGCGCCCGAGAATCACGAAAGGCTCGAGCGACGCTCAAGCCGTGTCCGATACGATCAGGTGGTCCGTGGTTCTCTACTCCGCGGTCCGCTCCTCCTGCATCGATGGCTTGTCCAGCGCTCTTCAGCTGTCCTGCCTCTTGGGGCCGGGAGAGTCTAGCACACGCCCTCCGACGGCTACAATCGCCCAGCCGTGCCCGAATTGCCCGATCTTAGCGTCGTCGCCGACGCGCTCCATGCCGCCCTTGCCGGGCGGCTCGTCAGGGCGGCCGAGGCACCAGGTCCACTGGCCGTCCGAGGCACCCCGGCTGAGCTCAGTGGCCTCGTCGGGCAACGGCTTGTCTCGATCAGGCGACAGGGCAAATTTCTGCTGATCGCCCTGGAGCGCGACGAGGTCGCGTGCAACCCGATGCTCACCGGTCGGTTCCAATTGGCCTCGGCGAGCAGCAAGCGACCGACCAAGACGGCAGTGGTTCTCGGTTTCGGGCCGCGGGCCTCCGGGCCGTACGACGCGGCTCCATGGACGGATGGGGCAAGCTGGCTCCCGGCCCGCGATGGCGCGCCGGAGATCCGCTACCGAGACCCTACCCAAATGGGCAAGATCTACCTCCGACCCGCCGACATCGAACGGCCCGTTCCCGGCCTCGGTGCCCCGGACCAGGGACCGGAAGCCGACGACCCAACGCTGACGATCGAGGTCTGGCGCGACCGGATCCGGAAGCACCCCGGGGAGCTCAAGAACCTCCTGCGAAACCAGTCGTTCGTCGCCGGGATCGGCAATGCCTACAGCGACGAGATCCTGCATGCGGCCGGACTGCTGCCGTTCCGCAAGCGCTCCAGCCTGGCCGCCGAGGAGATCGATGGACTGTATTCGGCAACTGTCCTGACGCTCACGAATGCCATCGACACGCTCCGGGCACGGGTCCCCCCGACCTTCGAACACCAGGTGCGCGACTTCCTGGCGGTCCACAACAAAGGTGGGCAGCCCTGCCCCCGGTGCGGGACGAAGATCACTGAGGTGCGGGCCGGCGGCTTCATCACGTCGTACTGCCGCGGCTGTCAGCGCTAGGGGATCTGGAGGACCTGGCCGACCTTGAGGGTGGTCTGTGCCGGGAGACCGTTGAGTTTCCTGATCGCCTTGGGCGTCGTGTCGAACCTGGCCGCGATCGCGATAAGGGTGTCCCCCGGCTTCACCTTGTAGGTTCTCGATCCCGTCGTTGATGGTCGGGGTGTGGCCGGGGTACTGGAGGCTCCACTCGTCGCACTGGGCACGGCTCCGGGGGTCGCGGCCGGCGGGTTCGTGGCGATCCGGCTAGACGGACCGGGACTCAGCAGACTGCTGGCGGCCGGTTCGGTTGTCGGGCGCTCCGTGGCGCCAGGTCCCCCACCGCCGGTGAGCCGGCCAAGGATGAGCGCCC
>SPCO01000211.1 GCA_004525275.1 Thermomicrobiales bacterium
CATCCGCCGCTACTTCAACGAAGTCTGGTCCGAGCTCCGCAAGGTCTCGTGGCCGACGCGCGAACATGTTCGGAATCTCACGGTCCTGGTCTTCGCCATCAGCCTGGCGGTCGGGGTCTACATCGCGTTCTGGGACGCCATCTTCCAGAACGTCATCGCGTTGATCGCGAGCTAGGGACGAGTGATGACCGAGACATCGATCGAGACCAAGGCCGAGAAGCGGTGGTACGTCATCCACACCTACTCGGGCTACGAGAACAAGGTCAAGGCCAACCTCGAGCACCGCATCGAATCGATGGGCATGGAGGACAAGATCTTCCAGGTCCTGGTTCCGATGGAGGATGAGATCGAGATCCGCCAGGGCCAGCGGCACACCGTCCAGAAGAAGGTCTATCCGGGTTACGTCCTGGTCGAGATGATCCTGGATCCGGACAGCTGGTTCGTCGTCCGGAACACGCCGGGCGTGACGAGTTTCGTCGGGGGCGCGAATATCCCCGGCGTTCGCAGCGAGCCGATCCCGCTGGATGAGAATGAAGTCAAGCAGATCCTGCGGCACATGGGCGTCGAGACGCCGAAGTACCGCGTGGCATTCACCAAGGGCCAGAGCGTTCGAGTGACCGACGGGCCGTTCGCCGAATTCATCGGCACGGTCGACGAGGTCAACCCCGAGCGCAACAAGGTCAAGGTCCTGGTGAGTATCTTCGGTCGGGAGACGCCGGTCGAACTCGACTTCCTGCAAGTCGAGAAGCTCTAAGAAAGGAATCCTGACCCCGTGGCCAAGAAGATCCGCATCGTCCTGACCCTGCAGCTGCCCGCTGGCAAGGCGACACCTGCCCCGCCCGTCGGCACCGCCCTCGGGCCGCACGGCATCAACATCATCGAATTCACCAAGTCCTACAACGAGAAGACCGCCGACAAGGCCGGCCAGATCATCCCGGCCCAGATCACGATCTTCGAGGATCGTTCGTTTTCGTTCATCCTCAAGACCCCACCCGCAGCAGACCTGCTGCGCAAGGCAGCGGGCGTGGACAAGGGTGCGATGACCGCCAAGCGCGAGACCGTCGGACGGGTGACTCGCGACCAGATCCGGGAGATCGTGGCCATCAAGATGGCCGATCTCAATGCCAATGACGTCGATGCGGCGATGCGTCAGATCGAAGGCACGGCCCGGAGCATGGGCATCGAGGTGGTCGGCTAGCCGACTCGACGCGCCGGCGGCGCAGATCTCACGCCGGAACGCCCACCCCGCGAGATGGGGGAGGTCGGCCAAGAACCGACCGTCAGGAAGGACGAACGAAACATGGCACACGGTAAGAAGTACTCGGAGGCGGCCAAGCTGGTCGACCGCGAGCAGATCTATTCGCCGCTCGAGGCGGCCGAGCTGGTGAAGCAAACGACCTACGTCAGCTTCGACGCGACGGTCGAGGCTCACCTCCGACTGGGCGTCGATCCGCGGCATGCCGACCAGATGGTCCGGGGCACGGTCGTTCTCCCGCATGGCACGGGCAAGGTGACTCGGGTCGCCGTGTTCGCCCAGGGTGGGAAGGCGCAAGAGGCCCTGCTCGCGGGCGCTGACGAGGTCGGCGGCGAAGACCTGGTCAAGAAGATCGAAGCGGGTTGGCTCGAATTCGACGTCGCCATCGCCACGCCGGATTCGATGGGTCTGGTCGGCAAGCTCGGCAAGATCCTCGGACGGCGCGGTCTCATGCCCAACCCCAAGGCCGGCACGATCACCTTCGACGTCGATCGCGCAGTCCGCGAAGTCAAGGGCGGTCGCGTTGAGTTCCGGGTCGACAAGTCCGCGATCATCCACGCACCGGTCGGCAAGAGCAGTTTCGAGGCCACGGCGCTGGTCGATAATCTGGCGGCCCTGGTGGACGCCATCAACCGCTCGAAGCCGGCTGGATCCAAGGGTCAGTACATCAAGGGCCTCACGATCGCGAGCACGATGGGCCCGGGTATCCGGGTCGATGTGCCGGCCGTTCTTGCGGCAGCGGTCGCATAGTCAATCGAAGATCGGTCGGCTTGAGCCGGCCACCAACCGTGGTGACGGCCGAGAGGCGCGACACCTGATCACATAGACGAAGCCGCCGCAGACAGCCTGCGCCCGCGGATCCGCCAGCGACTCAGGTCGTTGACGGTCGGGGCTTGATCCGTCAGACCGGACCGGCCGGTGCGCCTTTCGGGGCCGCCGATCGGGGACGCCGACGAGCACGCCGAGGCAGACGCGCTGCTCCACCGCACGGTGGGACGCGCTCCTGCGAGTGGGGACGTCGCAGGGGCTGCTCGATCGATCGAGCCACCCACCGTCGCACGCCGGTCGCGTGCCGCAAGAGGAGCACGCATATGCCAACGGAGGCCAAACGAGAGACGGTCGCCGAGCTGCGCGAGGAACTCGCCAACGCTCGGACCATGATCGTCTCCGAGTACCGGGGCCTCAAGGTGAAGGAGATCGCCGAGATCCGGCGAGCTTTGCACAAGCAGGACGTGACCTACCGGGTCATCAAGAACCGGCTGATGCGGATCGCCGCCGAGGATTCGGTCGGTGCCGCGCTGAGCCCGATGCTGATCGGTCCGACCGCCATCGCCTTCGGGACCGACGAGGCCGCTACGGCCAAGGCGGTCCTCGATGCCACGAAACCGTATGCCCGGGTCGTCCGGATCACCGGCGGTGTTCTTGGCGATCGAGCGATCAGCGCCGATGACGTGACGCGACTGGCCGCCCTGCCGTCCCGCGAGGTCCTGCTGGCCAGGCTGGCCGGGGGGATGCAGGCACCGATGGGCACGCTGGCCGGTCTCTTTGCCGCACCACTGCGCAATCTGGGCTA
>SPCO01000188.1 GCA_004525275.1 Thermomicrobiales bacterium
ACCGCTACTGGTACGACGAGGCGACCGGCAAGGTGTTTTGCCTCGCCGAAGCCCCGAGCGCCGAGGCCGCCATCGCTGTCCACCGTGAGGCGCATGGCCTGCTCGCAGACCAGATCGTCGAGGTCAAAGAGGGAGCGTAGCGAGCGCTTCGTTCGGGGTCATGATCCGTCCCTCACGGCGGGCAGCCTCGAAGCGGTCGGGGCCCAGGCGCGTCTCGAGGTCGGCCAGATTCTGGTCATGGGCCGCGGCCGCCTGGGGAGGGACGATCGCCCGGATCGAACCCCGGAGCGACTCGGCGGCGCCGTATAGCCGGGCAGCGGCCTCGGGATCGTCGGTCGCGACGGCTCCAGCCAGGCTCTCCATCGCGCTGGCCAGCCCCGACATGTCGCCGAGAGCCTGGCGGATCGCCAGGCCCTGACGGAAGAGGCCGCGGGCCCTCTGGCCGTCCCCTTCGACGAGGGCCAGCTCGGCCAGGTGCGTGAACACGCGTGCGACGCCGCGTCGGTCACCCAGCTCTTCGAGGATGGCCAGAGCTTCGATGTAGAGCGACCGGGCCCGCTCGGGCTGGCCGGCGCGGCGAGCGGTTCGAGCGAACGCGTCCAATGCGAACGCCTCGCCCCAGCGATCGCCGAGACTCCGGACGGAGGCGAGGATGTCTTCTTCGAGGTCCAGCGCGGCGGCGAGATCGCCCTCGCGCGCGGCGACGTCGGCCAGGTTGATCGATGAAAAGGCCACCCCACGCACATCGCCGAGCTCACGCGCCAGCGCGATCGCTTCCTGATAGAGCGTCCGGGCCTGTGCATTGTCGCCGAGCTGGATCGCAGTATTGGCGAGGTTATTGGCCGCATAGGCCACGCTTTGCGGATCGCCGATCAGGCGCTGGAGTGTCAAACTCTCAGCCTGGTGGGCCGCGGCCGCTCGCAGGTCGCCCTGCATGAACGCCAGATTGGCGGCACCGGTCAACGCATCGGCTCGCAGCGGCGTGGCTTCGCCGCCCACGGCTTCCAGCATCCGCTCCAGCCAGGCCCGACCCTCGGTGAGATGCCCCCGGATCTCCCAGTACCGCCACAGCCCGGCCGCGATGTGTAGGCCCGATTGCGCTTCGGCGGGCTGGTCCAGGCACCATTCGAGGGCGGCCCGCACGTCCTCGTGCTCTTCATCGAGTCGCCGCAGCCACTCGACCGGCTCGGGGCCGTGGAAGAACGCTGGTGAAGCCTCATCGGTGAGGGTCAGGTAGAGGTCCCGGTGCCGCCGAAAGGTCGACTCGCCCTCGTTCGCCTCGATCAGTTTGGTCCGGGCGTACTCGCGGACGGTCTCGAGTAGTCGGAAACGCGCCTCGGATGCCGCCGGGTCGGTGAACACCAGCGACTTCTCCACGAGGCGGCCGAGGACATCCAGGATGTCCATCGAATCGATCGAGTCGTCCGCGCATACCGACTCTGCCGCCTCGAGCGTCGCTCCGCCGGCAAACACGGACAAGCGGCGGAGCACGCCTCGTTCCGGGTCGGTCAGGAGGTCGTAACTCCAGTCGATCGTCGCCCTGAGGGTCTGATGCCGGGCGACCGCGGTCCGGCTGCCGCCGGTAAGCAGTCGGAATCGGTCGTCGAGGCGGGATGCGATCTGCTCGACCGGGAGCGTCCGCACGCGTGCCGCAGCGAGTTCGATGGCGAGCGGGATGCCGTCGAGGCGACGGCACAGCTGGGCGACGGATCGGGCATTCTGGTCGGTCAGCTCGAATGCCGGCTGGACGGCTTTGGCCCGTTCGACGAAAAGCTGGCAGGCGTCGATCGAGCCGAGTTCGCTGGCGAGGATACTCGAGCCCACTCCGGGCGTCGTGAGTGAAGCGATGGGCAGGATCGCCTCGCCGGGCACCCCCAGCGCTTCGCGGCTGGTCACGACGATGCGAACGGTGGAGCAGACCTGGACAAGGGCCTCCGCAAGCTCGGCAGCCGCCGCGAGGACGGGGTCGCAGTCGTCGAGGACGAGAAGCAGCCGCTTGCCTTTGAGCTGGTCGACGATGGTCGAGAGGAGCGATCGCCCGGCCGGGTCCGGCAGGCCGATCGCGCTCACCACCGCCGGAAGCAGGAAGGTCGGGTCACTGAGGCTGCCGCACTCGACGATCCACGTCCCGTCTTCGAACTGGTCGAGGAGCGTCCTGGCCAGACGCCGGCCGATCCGTGTCTTGCCCACACCACCCGGACCGGTCAGCGTCAGCAGCGATGACTCATCCAGCATCCTTGTCGCCTGCCCGATCTCGCGATCGCGACCGACGAAGCTCGTGACCTCGAGCTTGATGTTGTTCCTGGGCGCATCCCCGGTGCGGGGCGCCGGGAAATCGCGGGCCAGGCCCGGCCCGGCAACCTGAAAGAGTCGCTGCGGCGGTCCATCGAGCGATCGCAGCCCGTGGGATCCCAGGTCGACCGTGCCCATCGGCGGGCGGAGATCCTCGACGACGAGGTCCCGCGTGACTTGCGAGATGAGGATCTGGCCGCCGTGACCCGCAGCGCAGATCCTGGCCGCCCGATGGACGTCCAGTCCGACGTAGCCCTCTGACGCGTTCCGCGGCTCCCCGGTGTGGATCCCCATCCGGTCGCGCACAACGGCCCCGTCGGGCCAAGGGTGGTTCGCGAGCGCGAGTTGGGCGTCGACCGCAGCCTGGACCGCAGCCCGTGCGCTCGAGAACACAAAATAGAGCCCGTCACCGGCCGATCCGCGTTCGAACGCCTCATGGTGCGCGAACGCTTCCCGGATCAGTCGATGGTGCTCGGCCAGGACCTCGGGGTACCGATCGCCGAGCGACTGGAGCAATGCTGTCGAACCCTCGATGTCGGTGAAGACCATGGTGACGGTCCCCGCCGGAAGGGCTGCCTCTTGGGTTTCCATGGACAACGGTGTGGCTCCTGTCTTGACGCGGACCCGCAGCCTACGCGCATCGCCGATGGTACGGCGTCTCCGCCGTCCATCCGTGGGTCGTACGACCAGCGACCGATTCACATGGCGAGTGATTCCGCTGATGCTCCTGGAACACAAGCACCTGTCCCTCGGGTGCCTTTCAAGGAGAACGAACATGATCCGTCGAACCATCCTCATCGGCCTCTTGGCCATCGCCTCGCTCGCCGCCGCAGGGGTCCCCGTCGCCGCCAAGGCGGGAGACGTCATCGAGCGCGGACAGTGCTCCGGAGCAAGCCACTGGAAGTTGAAGCTCAGTCCTGAGAATGGTCGGATCGAAGCGGAGTTCGAAGTCGACCAGAACCGCAATGGCAAGCCGTGGCGGGTGACGCTCAAGCAGAACGGGACGAGGGTCTTCCGGGCCGTGCGCTATACCCAGGCCCCGTCCGGGTCGTTCGAGGTTCGTCGAGTCCTTCCGAATCGGGCCGGTGCCGATCAGATCATCGGTCGGGCGAAGAACCTGCGGACCGGTGAGATCTGCCGAGGGCTCGCCATCGCCGGGTTCTAGATGATCGGACGAGCGACCGGTGGCTCGCCGGGGGGGCGAGCCACCGGTCATCGCATGCCCAACGCTCGATCTCGACTCGGCGCGACGGTCGTCATATTCCTGATCTCAGCCTGTCAAGCTGCGGCGACGCCGCC
>SPCO01000204.1 GCA_004525275.1 Thermomicrobiales bacterium
CGGGGTGCCCGGTGTCGCCGGGATCGAGCTCAACATCTCGTGTCCGAACGTGGGCGCCGGCGGCCTCCAGTTCGCGATCGATGCCGGCGCAGCGGGCGAGGTGACGGGCGCTGTCCGCCGCGCGACAGACCTGCCGCTGCTGGTCAAGCTGTCACCGAATGTCTCCGATATCCGACCCATCGCGCGGGCCATCGCCGACGCCGGTGCGGATGCGCTGACGGCGATCAACACGCTGTCAGGGATCGCCCTCGCACCCGGACGCGAGCGACCGCTGCTCGGCAACATCTACGGCGGGTTGAGTGGCCCGGCCGTGAAGCCGGTGGCGTTGCGGGTGGTCTACGAGGCGGCGCAGGCGGTCAAGATCCCGGTCGTCGCGATCGGTGGCGTCACGGAGCTCGCCGACGTACTCGATTTCCTCGCCGTCGGCGCCGTGGCGGTCCAGGTCGGGACCGCGATCTTTGCCGACCCGACGTTGCCGGAACGGCTCGTTGATGAGCTGACTGAGGAGTGTGGGCGACGAGGACTGACCGCGTATCGGGAGCTCATCGGGACGGCGCTGCCCAAGAAGGCCGGGCGACCGTCGTCCAAGGGCGTCGAATACCGTCCATGATCCACGACCTGCACATGGGATGGTATGTGCATCTACAGCGAGCGGACCCAGGTCCTCCTTTCGCCTGAGCAACTCGCCCGACTCAAGCGGATCGCGGCTCGCGACGGCAAGTCCGTCGGCGCGGAGATGGCGCGACTGGCCTGGATCATCTCGCCGGACCTCGGTTTCGATCAGGTAGCGGAGGTTCGCCGGATCGACCCGACCGCCTTCGGGGCGGACCCCGCGTAGACTCGACGAGTGACGACCGTTCGGCCCGCCCTTGAAGCCACGATCCGCAAGACCATCGCGCTGCGGACCGAAGCGCTGTTTCGAAGTTCCGGGGCGTTCCGAGAAGGCCACTTCCTGCTCAAGTCCGGGCGTCACGGCGATGCCTATGTCGAGAAGTTCCAGGTTCTCCAGGCTCCCGCTGCGACCAGCGAGTTGTGCGGGTTCCTGGCCGTGCACGGTCGCGACTCCGACGGGGCATCGCTGGTGGATCTGACGGCCGGACCGACGACTGGCGGCGTGATCCTCGCTTTCGAGACCGCCCGCCAACTCGGGGTCCGGAGCATCTTTGCCGAGGAGGTGCGGGCGGACGACGGCTCGACCCATCGCGAGTTCCGACGCGGCTTCCGGATCGAACCTGGCGAGCGCGTCCTGCTCGTCGACGACATCCTGACGACCGGCGGCTCGCTGCTGGCGATGTTGCCGGCAGTCGAGGCGATGGGCGGCGAGATCATCGAATGCGTCGTCCTCGTCGACCGAAGTGGCGGCCGGACCACGCTCACCTCCCCGACCACGCGTCGCGTCTACCCACTGCGCTCGTTGTGGCAGCTCGATCTCCCGACCTACGAGCCCGGGCCCGAGTCCTGCCCGCGCTGCGCCGACGGGACGCCCGTGTACGCCCCGGGAAGCACCGGCACTGGCACCGGCCCCGCCGCGTCCTGACGGTCTGAACGTTGGACCGACGAAGCCGGAACCTGATCGCCGTCGTCCTGGTGGCCATCATCGCGCTGACTGGTGGGGCAGCGCTGGTACTCGGCCCGGGCGACCGCTTGCCGTCGAACATAGCGAACGATGCCACTCCGGTAGTCGGCGTCATCGTCGGGGTCGATTCGCAGGGGCTCGATCGGGTGACGGGGTTCCGCCTGCGGACGATCGATCAGGGCACGCTCGAGTTCGAGATCGGCGCGCTCGAGAACGGTACGGCGTTCCCGCCCGGCCACCTGGTCGAGCACCAGGCCTCGGGGAGCCAGGTTCGGGTCTGGTATCGGATCGACGGCGGCGTCAAGGTGGCCGTCAGGCTCGAGGACGCACCCTAGCGAGCTCCGGGCGTCAGCCGCCGGCGCTGATGATCGGCACGATCGCTTCGAGTTCGGCCGGCGTGATCGTGATCGCGTATGAGCCGCGGACGATCCCATCCCGGTCGACCGCGAAGATCCACGGCTCGGAAAGCAGGCCCCATGCATCGGTGGCGTCGACGGCGATCAACCCGTTGTTGGCATCGAGGACGGGCTGGAGCTGACCGTCGACCTCCTGTAATTCGTACGGTTCGACATTGATGAATGTCACGGTCGGGTTGGCGGCAGCCACCTTCTTCATCTCGTCGAGGGTCGGCCCGCATTGCGCGCTCAGGCAGAATTTCGGCGTCGCAAAGACCAGCATGAAGGGTTCGTGGTCCGCCAATGCGGCCGCCACGGACGTCTCGTAGAAGGCCGGATCAGGATCGTCATCGGTCGAGATCTTGGTGACATCGCCCCCGACATCCGCGAGCGTCGGTGTCACGGTCGCCGGCGCCTTCTGGCCGACGGCGACCGCGGTCGGTGTATCGAGGACCCCGAACGTCATGCGGGCGGTCTCGGCGGGGGAGCCTGGCGCTTCCGTGGTGAACTCGGCGCCCCAGATGCCCGCCTCGGGAAGGTCCACGTCCACGACGTACATGCCGCGCTCATCGGGGATCATCCAGACGAAGGCGCCCTCGGCCGTGGCGACCACCTTGTTCGGATCCCGTCCGAGATCGTAAAAGGCCACCTTCGCGGTCCGATCCGGCGCGCTGGCAACGCCGTTCTGGTCGTCCAGGTAGAGGAACAACAGCCGGACCCTGCCGCAGGTGATCGCGTTCGAGATGAGGATCGGGGTCAGGGTCGGGGTCGTGGACTGCGGTCCCCAGCCATCGGCCTGGCCGACCTCCGGCGCGCTGTCGCAGACGGCACCGGTCGATGCCGACGCCGCCGGCGGTGTCGACGGCGATGCCGTCGGTGTCGCGCCACTACATGCGGTCGCGACGAGGGCGGCGATGGACAGGGCCAGGAGCAAGCGTCGGGGGGCCATCGTCGTCAGGGTATCGCGGCCGGCCGAAGGACGCCGTCGCGCTAG
>SPCO01000089.1 GCA_004525275.1 Thermomicrobiales bacterium
ATCGCGCGCAAGGCGTTCGCCCCGGCCCGTATCCCCTTCCCGATCATGCACATCGACACCGGTCTCAACTTCCCGGAGGTGCTCGCCTTCCGCGACCGGTGGATCGAGGAACTCGGCCTGCAGCTCGTGGTGGCCTCGGTCCAGGACGCCATCGATCGCGGCCTGGTCCGCGAGGAGCCCAACGGATCGCGTAACCGGATCCAGACCGGTGTCCTGCTTGAGGCGATCGAGCGCCACCGCTTTGACGCCCTGTTCGGGGGTGGCCGACGAGACGAGGAGAAGGCTCGTGCCAAGGAGCGAGTCTTCTCGTTCCGCGACGAGTTCGGCCAGTGGGATCCACGCAACCAGCGGCCCGAGATCTGGAGCCTGTACAACGGCAAGGTCCACCACGGCGAATCGATCCGGGTCTTCCCGCTGTCCAACTGGACCGAGCTGGATATCTGGACCTACATCGAGGCCGACGAGATCGCCATCCCGGAGCTTTATCTGGCGGCGGATCGCGAGGTCGTGGAGCGCGGCGGGATGTTCTACGCGGTCAATGAGTTCATCCCGCTCCGCGATGGCGAACAGGCGCGGACCCGCCGGGTCCGGTATCGGACGATCGGCGATGCCAATCTGACCGCCGCCGTCGAGTCCGACGCCGATACCGTGGCACTGATCGTCGAGGAGATCATGACCGTGCGGATCACCGAACGTGGGGCGACCCGTGGCGATGACAAGGTCAGTGAGGCCGCGATGGAGGATCGCAAGCGCGAGGGCTACTTCTAGATGACCCAGGAACTGTTGCGCTTCGCCACTGCGGGCTCCGTCGACGACGGCAAGAGCACGCTCATCGGTCGCCTGCTGTTCGACTCAAAGTCGCTGTTCACCGACCAGCTCGACGCGGTCGAACGGGTCAGCAGGGAACGAGGGAACGATTACACGGATCTGGCCCTGCTCACGGACGGGCTGCGGGCGGAACGCGAGCAAGGCATCACGATCGATGTCGCGTATCGCTACTTCGCGACGCCGCGGCGCAAGTTCATCGTGGCCGATACCCCCGGCCACATCCAGTACACCCGCAACATGGTCACCGGCGCGTCCACCGCCGATGTGGCCGTCATCCTGCTCGACGCACGGCGTGGGATCACTGAGCAAAGTCGCCGGCACGCCTTCATCTCCACCCTGCTCGGTGTGCCGCACATCGTCGTATGCGTGAACAAGATGGACCTCGTGGACTTCGACGAGACCGTCTTCGAGAGCATCCGCGCCGAATTCGGCGAGTTCGCGACCCGTCTCCGCGTGCGGGATATGACCTTCATTCCCGTCTCGGCACTGCTCGGCGATAACGTGGTGAGCCGCTCGCCGAACACACCGTGGTACGACGGCACCACCCTGCTCAGCCACCTTGAGCGGCTGCACGTCGCCAGCGACCGGAACCTTGTCGACGTGCGCTTCCCGGTCCAGTACGTCCTCCGTCCGCAATCGACCGAGGTCATCGACTACCGGGGCTATGCCGGAACGGTCGCCTCGGGCGTCCTGCGACCGGGTGATCGGATCATGGCTCTGCCGAGCGGCCTCGAATCGACGATCGCCACGATCGAGACCGCCGATGGCCCGGTCGAGGAGGCTTTCCCGCCGATGGCCGTGACCATTACCCTCGCGGACGACATCGATATCGGGCGAGGGGACATGATCTGTCGCCCGCACAACCTGCCCTCGGTCGTCCAGGACATCGACGCCCAGATCTGCTGGATGGACGAGAGCGCGGCCTTCTCGGTGGGCCGTCGATATGCCATCAAGCACACGACCCGTTGGGCTCGAGCCGTGGTCAAGGGCATCTCCTATCGGATCGACGTCAACACCCTGCACCGAGTCGAGGATGCGACCGAGCTTGCCCTCAACGAGATCGGCCGGGTCCAGTGGCGGGTCACTCAGCCGCTGTTCGTCGATGCCTATCAGTCGAATCGCGAGACCGTCGCCTTCATCCTCGTCGACGAGGGGACGAACAAGACCGTGGCAGCGGGCATGATCATGCGCGGCTCGGGCGCCTGACCAGCGCCGGGCCGGCGGAACGCGTCGATCCGCGGCTCGCTGGCATCAGCCCGTAGGCGAGGCCAGATCGGTCTGGCGAGACCCGCCGAGGACGCCATTCATCCGGTTTCGAGCCGGGCGCGCAGCAGGTCCATATCGGCGGCGTCGCTGATCCGACACGACCATCGGCCCCTGCTATCGCGCCAGACGCTTGACGCGACGCTGGCGCCGGGTTCGGCGGCGCTTGCGTACTCGAGTCGCGCCAGGCGCGGGACGGCGCGGACCGCGGCCGGATCGTCGGCCGCCATGACCGCCTCGTCAAGCCAGTCCGCGTAGATCGCGTTATTGACATGGTCCATCGGATCCAATTCCTGCGGTCGGACCCTCATGTGGCCGTGAACGGCCTCGTCCGGGACCTCGCCGAGATCGACCCGGGCCAGGCCAAAACGCGCTGGCGGCGCGCCGAAGGCCGCATCGAATTCGGGCGGGATGCGGGTCGGTGCCCCGCGGCGGTCGAGCAGCACCCAGTCGATGTGGACCCAGGCGACCAGCTTCGCGTTGGTATCGACGAACTCGGTGCGACGGCGGGCCCAGACGCGCCGCCAACCGACGACCTCGGTCGTGCCGACGAGGTCGGCACCGACCGGTATGGGAGCGAGGACCGCCACCTCGGCTGCGCGAACCAGCCAGTTGATCCCTCGCTCGGCATACCAATCACGCCCAAAGCCCCGGATCGACGAGTGGTAGCCGGCCAGATCCTGCGTGTAGCGCAGGAGGACTGAGGTCCGAATCAGGCCGTCGGGCGTGCATTCATCGAACCTGACCCGGTATGGCGAGGAACAGGTGTCGGGTGCGCGATCCGTCACCGGGCGGGGAGGGCCAGTGCGTCGAGGGACTCGATCGTGACGAGCCCGGTTGCGCCATGCGGCGCGCTCTGTCGGGCCAGTCGGACCTCGCACGATCGGCGGGCATCGAATACGACGAGTGCCACCGTCAGGCGTTCGTCCTCATCGCTGGCGTGGGCCCGGGCGTCGTCGAGCTGATGGAGGACATCCGCGTTGATGCCGCGAGCTCCCCACTTGCAGTCATACGCCTCAGCTGCGGGTGCCGCTTCAACGGTGACGTCATACGGATGGATCTCGGCGGGCACGCCATCGAACAGGATCCGGCGCTCGCGCTTGACCGCGCCCGGCACCGACCGGCGCATCAGGAGTTGAGCGGTCAGCTCCTCGACCAAGGCGCCTCGGACCTGGCTGCGCACCTGTTCGCCTCGGTCGGCCACCGCCAATGAGGCCTGGAGGATCGCCTCGGAGCGCGCCAAGACGGTCGCGTCATCGGTCGCCCCAGACCCGAATAACGTCGGAAACATCGCTCGCCAATGGTCCGGTTCAATCGTTTCGCCATTCATCACGGCCCGCGCGAGAACCCGCTCAGCCGGGTTCGCATCGGCCAGGAGGACCGCACAGCGGCCGACCAGCGGATCGGCCTGGATCCCGGCGTACACGACCGAGCGAGCATCTTGCGCGGCATCCTGGAACCTCACGGTCGTTCGCCCATCGCGATGAGGACGACCTGCGGGAACGTGGACAACCAATCGATAGCCCGATGCGGGTCCTCGATCCGGCCGATCTCATCGATCGCCCGGTCGGTCGCCTCGCTCGCCTCGTCTGGGGCAGGCGCGTGGCCGCGATGCTCGACGACATGGTCGAACCGCGCTCGCCACGCGTCCGCAAGGTCGTTCACATACGACCATTCGTCCTCGACCGTCTCGCCCAACTCGGCCAACTCCGCGTAGGCATCAAGCGCCCGGTCGATGAGCTCCTGGAACGTCTCACCAGCCACCCGACCAGCCTAACGCGTCGGCATCAGGCCGGAGCGTCACGTCGCGCGGATGAACCGCTGACGCAGCCCGTGACTGGCCGCAGGCCGGTGCGTCCGATCGTCCTGACTTCGACGGAGGAGGGCCAGGAGCTCTCGTCGCGCCCGCTCATCCCAGGCCCGGGAATAGATCTTGACGGCCTCTGCACGGAGACGGTTGGCCTGGTCGCGATCCCCGCTGGCCGACAACTCACCAACCAGGTCGAGGACGGCCCGGTAGAGACCTGGGAGTTCCTGGGCAGCGGGGTTCGGCTCCATCGGGCCAAGCATGGCCCCGGCGGCTGTCGCAAAGGAATAGCCCACCCGTTCCCGAGGAGGCGCCGAAAGGGTCAACGGCCCGAGACTCGGATCAGTCGCCCGTGTGTGCTCCACTCCGTACGCTGAACGTCCCGAATGATCCCGTGGCGGGCATCCAGGCGATGCTGACCCGCTCGACGGTGGCCGCGGGCGGACCTTTGCGCAGGCGCGCGATCAATGATCCGAGGTCGGTCTCGGAGCCTTCAGCGACACAGCGAACCGACCCTTCAGCGGTGTTCGCAACCCAACCTGAGAGACCGAGCGCGGTAGCCTCGCGGAGCACGAAGTATCGATACCCGACACCCTGCACCCGGCCGATGACGTTCACATCGACGCGGCGCATGCCTAGATCCACTCGAGCGCGGCCGTCAAGCGGCGGCGCGTCGGCCCGGCCAGGCCAGGACCAACGCATCGAGGATGAGCTCCGGCGAGACATTGGCGGCCAGCGCCTCGGCCGATCGTCCGATCCGGCCCAGGAAACGTACGACATCGGCGGCGTCCACCCCTGAAGCCGTCGCCCCCAGCTCGTCGATCAGGACGGTGTCATGGATGGATCGAGACCCTCCGGCGCCAACCAGGATCAAGTCGCGAGCAACATCGGACCACAGGCCGAGCAGGACCTCGACGCCCCGTCGACGGTCGGTCGCGGGAGTCCGAACGGAGGTCGAGACGAGGTCATCGGCGTCGCCGTCCGCTCCTGTATCCGGGCCGGCCTCGAGCTCCGACCCGACCTGGGCCAGCGCTGTAGCCCCGCCTCGACGACGTCCGCGCGGTGACGATCGCGCGAGAGCCTGGTCGTCGGTGGCGAGCGCCGTGGCCAGCATGATGGCCCGCGGGATCGCCGCGCGGGCGGCCGTCAGGCGAACGGCGGGGCCGGCATCGGTGAAGTCCAGGAGGAGACGGGTCAACTCCGCTCGGATCAGGACCGCTTCGGGTTTCCGGGCATAGGCCAGCGCGATGCCGGGTCGGCCACCGGCCAGGCGCGCGAGCCGAGCCGCCGTTGGTGGGTCGGCCAGCCCGTGATCGTCAAGGATCCCCTCGATGTCGCGCGGACCCAACAGCCCGAGTCGGATCACTGCGCAGCGCGATCTCACGGTCGGCAGGAGGCGTGCCAGCCGATCGGCGCAGATGACGATCGTGACGCCGGACGGGGGCTCCTCGAGGGTCTTGAGCAGTGCCGTTTGGGCGTCCTCGTTCATCCGGTCCGCCGACTCGATAATGGCCACTCGAGCACCACCTTCGACTGGCATGAGGGCCAGATCCGAGATGAGGTCGCGGACACCGCGGTACTTCGCCTCGGGACCGCCGATCACGACCTGACGTCCGGGACCGACCGGGCCAAGGCGGTGAAGGTCGGGGTGCGAGCCATGCTCGACCAACCGGCAAGCGCGGCAGTCTCGACAAGGCCGGTCAGCGAGTGCTGCCGTACAGAGCAGCCCAGCCGCGAGGTCGAGCGCGAGCGTCGTCTTGCCGACGCCGTCTGGTCCGATGAACAGGACGGCCTGTGGCCCAGGGCCGCGGACCATGGTCGCGACGGCTTGCAGTGCGACCGGCTGACCTCGTGTCCTGGCGCCGTCCATCGACGTCGGTCAGGCGGTCTCGGGCGTGGTCTTGCGAGTCGAGGTGCGCTTTGGCTTTGCAGGGGCCATGCCCGTCGCGGTATCGACCACCTCCGTCCCGGAGTCGGCCGAGGCATCGGCGGCGACCTTGGGCTTGCGTGGTGCCCTCGGCTTGGGTGCGGCCTTGATGGCGGGCTTCGCCGCCGCTTCGGCGGACGCTGGGTCGGCATCCAGGGCTGCGGCAGCGGCCGTCTTTCGTGGGGCGCGCGGCTTGGCCGGGGCCTTGGTCGACGACGCCTTTGCGGCCGCTGGCTTGCGGGTCGCCCGCGACTTGGGGGCGGCTTTGGTCGGCTCATCGGGCGCGTCCGGCTGCTCAGTCGGTGCCGCGACAGGCTGCGTCGATCCGCGACTCGGGGCCGGTTTCTGGGCGACCTGCGCTCGAAGCATGGCCTCGAGTTCCGGAGGAACGTCGCTCCACGGCTCGTTCGGGTCGCGGGGCTGCCGCGCTGGGTCCTGTCGGGCGTTGCGGCTGGAGCCGCGGTCGTCCCGCGTCGGTGCGTTCGATGCCGTCCGAGCACTCACGTCGGGGTAGCGGTTGATCCCGCCGCCACCACCACCGCGGCCGTAGCGTTCTCGCTCCATTGCAGACTGGTA
>SPCO01000223.1 GCA_004525275.1 Thermomicrobiales bacterium
AACGACGACTGGCCTTGCGACTCCGTGCCAGCGAACTCGTCGGTCTCATGGAGGCGACGGACATCGCTGATCCCGAGGCCCCCGCGGCACGGGACGAGCTGACCAGCGAGCTCGAATCGATCGCCCGTTCCGCGGCGACCACCTCGGACGAGGCTCGAGCCCTGGGTCTCGACCCCCTGACCTTCCGCGCGATCGCGCTCGATGATGGGGCCGGCGCCAACCTCCTCCAGGTCGCGCCGCTACCCGAGCGGCACAGCTACTCGTCGCTCGATAAGTACGACAGGTGCCCGCTCCAGTACGCCTTCAGCTACGTCTACCGGATGCCGCGGCGCGACGAGCCGGTTGCCGCCTTCGCCTTCGGGTCGACCGCGCACGAGGCGTTCGAAGCGTTCACCAAGGACCGCCGCGAGCGCGCGGCCCGGGGCGAATCGCCGCCCACGCGGGAGGATCTCGAGACCGCGTTCCGGGCGCGCTGGACGCCGACCGGCTTCGGCGACAAGGGGACCGAGGAGAGCTATCAGCACAAGGTCGCGAACCTGCTCGATAACTTCTGGTCGGGCGAGGTCGCCAGCCTGAGCGAGGCGCTCCACGAGGAGCTCGACTTCGAGCTGACCCTCGAGCCCGACGACGGCTCGGCGCCCGTGATCCTCACCGGCAAGATCGACCGGATCGATCGTCTGCCCTCGGGCGGCATCGAGGTCATCGACTACAAGACCGGCAAGGTGTCATCCCAGAAGGGCGTCGATGAGAGCCTCCAGCTGTCGATCTACGCGCTGGCCTGCCGCGATGCCCTTGGTCTCGGCACGCCGGAAAAGGAGACCCTGTACTTCACCGAATCGGCCCTGCGGCTGTCGACGACCCGGACCGACGAGCAACTCGACGCCGCTCGGACGGACATCCTGGCCCGGATCTCGCAGATGCGTGCCGGAGAATTCGCCGCGACACCCTCGACCTGGGCCTGCCAGTACTGCGACTACCGCGCGATGTGCCCGGAGCGCGTGTGATGGATCAGGCAGCGCCCTCGGCGACGGACGCTGCCGCCGGAAACTCATTGGGATGTCCGATGGATGAACTCATGGCACGACGGAGTGTACTGACAGCATCCGCCAAGGATGCGTGCTGCAGGCGCGTTCTGAACACCAGCACGCTTGGTCGACCCCGAGAATCGACCGAGATCGTCGAATCTGGGGCACGGCCACGCTCATTCGTTCGGGAACCGCGTCTGTGAGGCGCGGCGACGCGAAGGCCGAACCCGGGGCCATGGATCAGGCTGCGCCCTCGGCGACCTGCTTCTGGGAGGATCGCGGCGGTGGGCTTGGATATCGATGGGGCTCGCCGTTGTTGATCCTGGCGAACCCTTCGAGCCTGGGCCCCGCCGAGACGCTCCCACTCCGGCCGTCCCGACCATTCCAATCGAGTGAAAGTGTTCGGGGCGATCGGCCGCTCTCGATCGTATCGATGATCACCGGCCACGCTTCCAGCGTTGACTCGAACCGAGCCAGAATCTTGTTGGACGGGATCAGCCTCAACGAGTACCCGACTGCGCCGTCGATGCAGATCTCGGTCTTCTCGCCGGGCTTGCGGGCGAAAGGGTTGGGCCGCCACTCGACGTTCGAGAAGTCGATCTCCGGGATGAAGAACTCGTCGTCAGGGTCTAGCTTCATAGACATGGCGTTCGCGCTTCGAGGCGCGCCGTGCGGAGATGATCCTGGATCGAGGTCCAGAGTCCGAGACTATCACGACCAGCAATCTGCCCGGAGCGCGTGTGATGGCTCAGACGTGGGGCAGTCCGAGCAGGCCTGGGACCGAGAGGCTGTCCTCGAGTGACTCCCACCAGATGGCAGCACCGCCCTCGATGATCTCGAGATCCTGCCTCTGCTTGGGCGTGGCGTCAGCGAGCCATTGGAACCACTCGACCGGAACGAGGAGTTCTCGCCCATCGGCGAGCATCACGCGCAGCCGATCGTCGGTGACCTCAGCCGCTACGGCGGTCGGGTGGCTGATCGGGGAGCTGACCGAAGAAGTCATTCCATTGCCTCATCATCGATTCTCGGCTGGCGACCACGATTCGCCGGATCCGAGCGATTTCGCGAGGAGTGTACCCCCGCGAGTCTCTGACCCTGACCGGCTTCAGCCAGAATGCAGCGCCGCCGTCGGCGGACCGGACATGGACGTGCGGCGGTTCCCGGATGGCTCGGTTCTCGTTCGAGTGGAAGTAGAACCGATACGGCCCGAAGCGGTGGACGACTGGCACGCATACCTCGCCGATTCGATCGGCGGGGCGACATCATCTCGAGACTGGCTGCACTCCCGCTTATCTGGGTTCGAGCCTCATGGCGCCCCGACCCCACAGATGCGGGCCCGTTCCTCACAGGAGCGGATTTCAGACGAGCACACGACCTCCGGAATCGACAAGATCCGTCGATTCGGGCACGCAGCCACGGTCATTCATTGCGGACGCGCTCTCGTGAGGCGCGTCAGGCGGCCGACCGTTGATCAGGCAGCGCCCT
>SPCO01000070.1 GCA_004525275.1 Thermomicrobiales bacterium
GGAGTCGACCGATTCCGAGCGTCGGTTTCGCCCGACAACAGCGCATCGCTCGCAGTCATCGGCCGTCTCGGGTTTCGCCAGACCGGCGTCCAGATCGACGACATCGACGGGGAGGAGCTCGTCTTCGAGCTCGACGGCTGGCCACAGGCGATCGGCGCAGATGCCTGACGACGCGCGCGAGCCGACGTTCGAGACGCTGGCCGTTCATGCCGGCGCCGAGCCCGACGAGCTGACCGGGGCCGTTTCACCACCGATCTACCAGACGTCGACGTTCGCCCAGGACGGGGTGGGGAAGCCCCGAGGGGGCTACGAGTACGCGCGCTCACAGAACCCGACCCGCGAACGGCTCGAGCGTGCCATCGCGGCCCTGGAGGGCGGTACGCACGGGATCGCGTTCGCATCCGGGTCGGCCGTGACCGCTGCACTGGCGGAACTGGCCGGACCCGGTGAGGAGATCGTGGTCGGCGATGACGTCTATGGCGGCACGTATCGATATCTCGAGCAGGTGCGGCGGTCGGCCGGGGTGGATGCCCGATACGTGGACTTGTCCGCCGGCCAGGATGTGCTCTGGGAGGCCCTGACCGAGCGGACCCGGCTGGTCTGGTTCGAAACACCGTCGAATCCCAATCTCAAGGTGGTGGATATCGCCCTTGTGGCGGCCACGGTCGCCCGACGCGGGGCCGAGGGCGGCCGGCGGCCCCTGGTCGTGGTCGATAACACGTTCGCCTCGCCGGCTCTCCAACGCCCCCTGACCAAGGGCGCGGATATCGTGTTCCATTCCGCCACGAAGTACCTTGCCGGTCATTCGGACACCATCCTGGGCGTCGCCGCCACCTCGGACGATGCCGTCGCCGACCGTCTCCGGTTCCTGCAGAATGCGATGGGTGCGGTGCCCGGTCCGCTGGATTGCTTCCTCGTGCTGCGCGGCCTGCGGACATTGCATCTGCGCATGGAGCGGCACGGACAGAATGCGACTGCCATCGTCGCCTTCCTGCGAGATCGGGCCGATATCGCGACGGTCAACTACCCGGGCTTCGGTGGGATGGTCTCCTTCGTGCCGGCGGCCGGCGGCGCCCACGGCCGAACCGCAGCGCAACGGGCGATCGCGGTCGCCGAGGGCACGCACCTGTTCACCCTGGCCGAATCGCTGGGAAGCGTCGAGTCGCTCATCGAGGTCCCAGGCGCGATGACCCATCTGTCTGTGGCGGGCTCAGCGCTCGAGGTCGATCTCGGGCTTGTCCGTCTGTCGGTCGGCATCGAGGGGATCGACGATCTGGTGGCGGATCTGGCTGGCGCCCTGGACCAGGCCTGACCGTCACGGTCGGGATCGTCAGACTGCCCGATCGCGCACGCGGGTACCTCTCGCCGACCCCGGGTTGCAGCCGAGCACCCGGTCGCAACCGTCCCGCAACGTGGTAGCATCGCGCCCAATACGACTGCGGAAGCCGACTCCTGCGCGCCCTCGGGCTCGCATCACGCGCGGCCGGTCGATCACCGTGATCGCCTGTGCACCTGGAGTCCACCGATATGGCTACGACCGCACCCACCAAACCTCCCGCCCTGGGCCGTTCCGTCCGAGCCGACCTCTCGACCGCCGAGTTGTACGAGGACGCCATCCGCCAAGGCGAGGGTATGGTCGCCGCCGACGGTCCGCTGGTCGTGCGAACCGGTGAGCACACGGGGCGCTCGCCCCAGGACAAGTTCATCGTCGATGAGCCCTCGAGCCGCGATGCGATCTGGTGGGGTCCCGTCAACCGACCGATCAGCGAGGCACGCTACGCACGGCTGCGCTCCCGCCTGGTCGAGTACCTCGCTGACAAGGACCTGTACAGCCAGGACTGCCTGATCGGTGCCGCGCCTGCCCACCGGCGCTCCCTCCGGGTCTACACGGAGACCGCATGGGCGAGCATCTTTGCGAGAAACCTGTTTCGCAATCCCGATCCAGGGCAGGAGGCCGCTGCCGCCGCGGACTTCACGATCATCTGCGTCCCGTCGTTCCAGGCCGACCCGGAGACCGAGGGCACCCGGACCGGGACGGCGATCCTCGTCCATCTCGGCCGGATGGAAGTCCTCATCGTCGGTACCGAGTACGCGGGCGAGATCAAGAAGAGCGCCTTCACGGTCATGAACTACCTCATGCCCGACGAGGGCGTACTGCCCATGCATTCAGCCATCAACGTGGGCAAGGATGGAGATGCGGCCGTCTTCTTCGGCTTGTCGGGGACCGGCAAGACCACGTTGTCGGCTGACCCGCTCCGGAGCCTGATCGGCGACGACGAGCATGGCTGGGGTGACGACCTGACCTTCAACTTCGAAGGTGGCTGCTATGCGAAGACGATCCGCCTGTCGCCGATGTACGAACCCGATATCTTCGCGACGACCCGGCGCTTCGGGACCATCCTGGAGAACGTCGACCTGGATCCGCGGACGCGGGAACTCGACCTCGATTCGGAGCGGATCACCGAGAACACCAGGGGCGCCTACCCACTCGAGTTCATCGGTAATGCCGATCCTACCGGTATCGCCGGGAAGCCCGGAGCGGTCGTCTTTCTGACGGCGGATGCGTTCGGCGTCCTGCCGCCCATTTCCCGCCTGACCCGCGAGCAGGCCGCCTATCACTTCATCAGCGGCTACACGGCCAAGCTGGCCGGCACGGAGATCGGAGTCAAGGAACCGACCGCGACGTTCTCGGCCTGTTTCGGTGCGCCGTTCATGCCCCGCCACCCGGGCGTCTACGCGGCCATGCTCGTGGAGCGCCTGGAGCGCGACGACGTTCCCGTGTGGCTGATCAACACCGGTTGGACCGGCGGTCCATACGGGACCGGCGATCGAATGAATATCGGACACACGAGGTCGATGGTCCGCGCCGCCCTGGACGGAGCGCTCGACGACACCCCGACGCGGATCGACCCGACCTTCCGCGTGGCCGTCCCGCTGGCGGTCCCTGAGGTCCCGGCGCGATTCCTCGATCCACGGCAAACCTGGGCTGACAAGGACGCCTACGATGCCGCTGCGAGCAGACTCGTCGCCATGTTCCATGCGAATTTCGAGGCCTATGTGGTGGGCGTGGACCCGGCCATCGCCGCAGCGGGCCCGCGCCCGGCCTGAGCGCGCAGGCCGCGATCGGCAAAAGGAAGGAGTCCCAACCGAGATGGCACGCAACAAGGTCACCGTCATCGGGGCCGGTAACGTCGGCGCCACCACCGCGCAGCGGATCGCCGAGGCGGGCCTCGCCGACGTCGTCCTGGTCGACATCGTCGAAGGGCTGCCGCAGGGCAAGGGTCTCGATCTTGCCGAGGCCGCGCCGATCGTCGGGCACGACTCCCGGATCATCGGCACGAACGACTACGCCGATACCGCCGGCTCCGACATCGTCGTCGTGACGTCCGGCCTGGCTCGGCAGCCGGGGATGAGTCGGGATGACCTGCTGGCCAAGAACGCCGGCATCGTCCGCGCCGTGGTTGCCCAGGCGGTCGATCATTCCCCCGATGCGATCCTGATCATCGTCACCAATCCATTGGACGTGATGTGCCACGTGGCCATGGCGGCGTCGGGCTTCCCGCGCGAGCGCGTTCTCGGGATGGCCGGCGTCCTGGATTCGGCTCGATTCAGAACCTTCATCGCCCAGGAGCTCGGCGTATCGGTGGAGGACACGCACGCCTTCGTACTTGGCGGTCACGGGGACACGATGGTCCCGCTCTCGCGCTATTCGACGGTGGCCGGGGTGCCGATCACTGAGCTCATGACCCCTGACCGGGTCAGGGCGCTCGAAGAGCGGACCGCCGCCGGCGGGGCCGAGGTCGTGGCCCTGCTCAAGACCGGATCCGCCTTCTATGCGCCAGCCGCCTCGACATTCGAGATGGTCGAATCGATCCTGCTCGATCGGAAGCGTGTGCTGCCCTGCGCGGTGCTCCTGGCCGGCGAGTTCGGCGTCGATGGACTATTCGTCGGCGTGCCGGTCGTCCTGGGCGCAGGCGGCATGGAGCGGATCTTCGAGATCACCTTGACGGCCGACGAGCAGGTCGCGTTCGATGCGTCGGCCGCCGCGGTTCGGGACGTCGTCGCGAAGCTGCCCTGAGGAACAGCCTGCTCAGCGAGGCTTTTCGCAGCGGGTGATATCGCTCGGGCTCGTCCCGCGATAGTCGAATGTCGCGCCGGCCGCGCTCCCGACCACCTTGAAGCCATCGACCTGGACCTGGATGTAGTTGAGGCCGGGCACCGGGCAGCCAAGGCTGCCATCGGGGAACGTCAACGCCTCGGCCGAGATGATCGTGACCTCATTGACCGACACCCCGGCATCGTCGGCGATCTCGACCTTGACGGCCGCGATGAACGCGGCCGGGAGATCGATCACAGCCGAGCCAGACGGGCTACTGCCGGGCGACGCCACGGGTTGCTGACTGGCCAGGCTGAATGACCGGGTCGGGCTTGCTGACGAGGACGGGCTGGCTGAAGATGCGGCGCTTGTGCAGCCGGCGAACACGAATGCGGCCGCCAGCAGGCCGATCAGGGGCGCTCTCATGGCTCGATGGTAACGCGAGGCTGGGGCGGTCATTGGATTCGAACCTCAACTGCTGTTTCTCGTAGGACGCGACCCGAGGATGGCTTGTTCCTCCCGTGCATGTTGGCCCGACCACGTTCAGTACACTCACGGCACCGTGCCGATCGCTGTCGTGACTTTCCGATTCGACCCATACGCCCACCTGTTCGACGGCGTGTCCATCCTGTGGGGCACGATCGCCCTGGTGGTCGTCTTCGTGGCTGCAATGGTGATGGCCGGGCTGATCGCCCGGGCTGACGGCCTGCGCGAGGACGATGTGATCTTCATCGCCATCGGGATCGTTCCGGGCGCCGTCATCGGCGGCCGACTCGAGGACCTCTTGCTCCACGGCGATGATTTCGCGTCCGGTGCATCGGCATTGTTGGATCCGTCGGTCGGAGGGCTTGGCCTGGGTCTTGCCGTGGTCGGTGGTTTTCTGACTGGGACCTACGTGGCCAGCCTGCTGGAGGCGCCGGTCGGTCGATGGCTCCACCTGGCCGCGATACCGGTCCTTTTCGCCCTCGGGGCGGGCAAGTTGACGATGGTCCTGACGGGGACCGGCCAGGGTCTCCCCAGCGACGAACCATTCGCGACTGCCTATCTCGGACCCGGACCGTGGGGTTCACTGCTGCCCGCACTGCCATCGGAACCGTCGCAGGCCTACGAGGGCATCGCGACGATGGTGATCCTCGTGCTGTTGACCTTGGCCCTGCTGCTCGGTGCGTTCAAGCGCCACGATGGAAGACTGTTCTTCGTGGGCATCGGCACCTGGGCGATCGCTCGGGCCGTCGTTTCGACGACTTGGCGGGATCCGGCCGCCTGGGGCGGGATCAATGCCGGCGGCCTCGTCGCGGTGGCGATCGCGATCGGGTGTGCGTTGGTCGTCGTCGCCTTGACGCTGCGAAGCCGGATCGCCTCCGACCCGCAGACAAGCCCGGAGTAGGCGTTCGCGGTATCGTGTCGATACCCACCACGAGGATCCAGCCATGACACAAGTCGCAGAACCCGGCAGCATCGACGTCGCCACGGCCAGTCCGACCACGGTCAGCCACTGGATCGGCGGCCGGATCGTCGTCGGGACCTCCGGGCGCCAGGGACCGGTCTACGATCCTGCGATCGGTCTGCAGACGCGGTCCGTCGACTTCGCCTCCATCGACGAAGTCGGGGCAGCGGTCGCCGCGGCCAAGGCGGCTTTCCCGGGCTGGCGCGCCACCTCGCTTTCGAAGCGCACGGACATCATGTTCCGGATCCGGAACATCGTTGAAGCGCGCCGGACGGAACTGGCCGCACATCTGACGGCCGAGCACGGCAAGGTCCCCTCCGACGCGCTCGGCGAGATCGCCCGCGGCCTGGAGAACCTCGAGTTCGCGTGCGGGATCCCGAGCCTCATCAAGGGCGGCTTTTCCGAGCAGGTCTCGGGCGGGGTGGACGTCTACCAGATCCGCCAACCGTTGGGTGTGGTGGCCGGCATCACGCCGTTCAACTTCCCCGCGATGGTCCCGATGTGGATGTTCGCGACGGCGATCGCGGCCGGGAATACGTTCATCCTCAAGCCGTCCGAGAAGGACCCCTCGGCCGCGAACTTCATGGCCGAGTTGCTCCATGAGGCGGGCGTACCCGACGGTGTCTTCAACGTCGTCCACGGTGACAAGGTCGCGGTCGATGCGATCCTCGAGCATCCAGATATCGCTGCCGTGAGCTTTGTCGGGAGCACGCCGATCGCGCGCTACATCTACGAGACGGGCACGAGGAACGGCAAGCGCGTCCAGGCGCTGGGCGGGGCGAAGAACCACATGATCGTGCTTCCCGACGCCGACATCGATGCGGCCGCCGATGCCGCTGTTTCAGCGGCCTACGGCTCAGCCGGCGAGCGCTGCATGGCGGTCAGCGTGGTCGTGGCCGTTGGTGAGTCCGCCGATCCGCTGGTCGAAGCCATCAAGACGCGGCTGCCCAGGATCAAGGTCGGGCCGGGCACGGATCCCGAATCCGAGATGGGCCCGCTGGTGACCCGCGAGCATCGGGACAAGGTCGCGAGCTATCTCGATTCCGGGCCGGCCCAGGGCGCGGACCTCGTGGTCGATGGTCGTCAGCACGTCCTCTACCAGGAGGCCACGGGGTTCTTCCTCGGGGTCTCGCTGCTTGATCGGGTCAGTCCCGAGATGGAGTGCTACCGGAACGAGATCTTCGGACCGGTCCTGGAGATCATCCGCGTCCCCACCTACACCGAGGCCGTCGGCCTCATCAACGACAACCCGTATGGGAATGGCACGGCGATCTTCACCCGCGACGGGGGAGCCGCACGCCAGTTCCAGTTCGAGGTGAACGCCGGCATGGTTGGCATCAACGTCCCGATCCCGGTGCCGGTCGCCTACTACAGCTTCGGTGGCTGGAAGAACTCACTTTTCGGCGACCTGCACATGTATGGCCCGGAGGGCGTCCAGTTCTACACCCGGGCCAAGATCGTCACGTCGCGCTGGCCGGACCCGGGCACGAGCAAGGTCGATCTGGGGTTCCCGCGCACTCGCTAGGCATGGAGTCGTCGCAGTGGCCCTGTGGCTGTGGCAGACTCGAGGCGTGAGCCGTGACCCGCGCCGACCCCAGTCCTGATGACGGGCCGACGGCTCCACTTTGTGGATCGCGCGATCGACGCGCCCCCCGCTGAGCC
>SPCO01000142.1 GCA_004525275.1 Thermomicrobiales bacterium
CGGAGGACGTTCTGGGCGATCCGTGTCGTCGGACGTTCACCGGCGGCGCCGATGGCCGGAAATTCGTCGGCGTCGATGCCCTTGATGTTCGTCTCGAACCGTCCGCAGCGGAGATGCAGGGTGTCGTTCGCCTGGAGCTCCAGGTCGACCCGATCCCCAGCCGGCAGGGAGCTGACCAGGTCGGTCAGGAGTTTGGCGGGCACAGTGACGGCTCCATCCGTCTCGATCTTGCCGGGGACCCAGTAGGTCACACCGATCTCGAGGTTGGTGGCCGTCAGTTTCAGCCCGGCATCTTCCGTCTTGAGCAGCACATTGGCCAGGACCGGCAGTGTGCTTCGGCTGGACACGGCGCGACTGACGACCGAAAGGCCGCGCGCCAGGTTCTCCTGCATGACCGAAAGTTTCACGTTGGGCTTCTCTCCGCGGTAGGTGGGTATCTTCTCTCTATCATCTCACCCCGTCATCACCGTAGTAAGGGTGTGGACGCTGTGGACGGGCGTGCAGGATGGTGCTTGCCGGCATGGTGGACAGCTGAGCCCGTGTGGTGGATGTCGAACGCCCAGGCCGGGGGGTCGTTGTGAATGGCCGGTGGACGACGGGGAGGGTCATCCACGTCGACCCCGCGACCGCTTGCTGAAATCCACCCCGGAGGGCCCGATCATCCACGGCCGGCCTCCGAGATATCCACCCATGATGAACCGTTGCCCACCGGGTCCGGGCGGTCGTCCACAGGGAGCCTCCCCGGGACCGCCCTCAGTCGGCGTAGATGAGCTCCCGAACCGCGGCGATCTCGCGTCGAAGATCGTCATTGATCGCGATCTCGCGGTTGATCTTGTCGCATGCATGGAGGACGGTCGAATGATCCCGGCCGCCCAACTCGGCGCCGATGCGCAGGAGGGAGACGTCTGTCTCCTCGCGCATCAGGAACATCGCGATCTGGCGCGGCACGACGATGGCCCTGTCGCGCTTCTGGCCCTGCAGGACATCCATCGGCACGGAGTAGTAGTCCGAGACGACCCTGGCGATCCGCTCAGGCGTCACCTGCCGCTTCTTCGGGTTATAGAGCACATTCGAGAGGACCGCCTGGGCGAGTTCGATGCTGATGTGCATCGCCCCCATGCTCGCGTAGGCCACGATCCGATTCAGGGCCCCTTCGAGTTCGCGGATGTTGCTCACGACCTTCCGGGCGATGAACTCGATGACATCGGAGGTGATGGGTACTGCCGCCTCCTCCGCCTTGGCTCGCAGGATGGCGATCCGGGTCTCGAGATCCGGGGCCGTCAGGTCGGCGATGAGGCCCCACTCGAATCGACTGCGCAGGCGCTCTTCAAGGGTCAGGATGGCCTTGGGCGGACGATCCGACGACAAGACGATCTGCTTGCCGTCCTCATGGATGGCATTGAACGTGTGGAAGAACTCTTCCTGCGTCCGCTCCTTGTCGGCGATGAACTGGATGTCGTCGATCAGCAACAGGTCGATCCGCCGATACCGGTTGCGGAACTCGTCGATCTTGCCCTGCTGGATGGACGCGATGAACTCGTTGGTGAATTTCTCACTGGTCGCGTAGACGACCCGCTTGCGCGGGAATTTCGCGATGACCTGGTTGCCGATGGCGTGCATCAGGTGGGTCTTGCCAAGGCCGACCCCGCCGTACAGGAAGAGCGGGTTGTAGGCGTGGCCGGGTCGCTCGGCGACCGATAGGCTGGCCGCATGGGCGAGCCGGTTCGCGGAACCCACGATGAAGTTGGCAAACGTGTATCGAGGGTTGATATACGTGGCCCCACCCTCGCCGCCGACACGGGTGGGCTCGACGCGAACGTGCCGGCGTTCTTCGCCGGCGGGTGCCTTCGAGCCGGTCGGCGGCTCGTCCGATCCCTGGGCTTCCGTCCCGACGACGAACTCCACCTGGACGCTGTAGCCGACGATGCGGGCCAGCGTCTGGCTGATCAGGGATCGATACCGAGACTCGAGCCAGTCCTTGGCGAAGCCATTCGGGACCGAGATCCGGAACCGCTGCTCTTCGACGTCCACCAACTGGGTGTCGCGTAGCCACGTCTCGAAATTCGCCGGGGAGAGAGAGACCTGCAGCTCTCCCAGAGCGGCTCGCCAGACTTGTTTTGCGTCCATTCGTCGATGGGGTCCTGCATTCGGGGTGGCTATCGATGGGTAGCGTCGGGCAAGGCCGAGAAACGGTGTCCGGGGTCTCGCGCGCTTCGGGTCAAGTCGTCATTGGCACCGGTCAAGATGTACCCGAGGAGCCTTGATCGGGGCTTCTTGGGGAACTCCCGCGTACGTCTCCGGCGCCGAGGGCCCGGAGAGAATAGCACCGGGTGGAGGCGCCCCGCAAGGCGACTTCGCCATACCCCCTGGGAGTATGTCCACGTGGGCCGCACGAGACCTGGCGGTCAGGCGGCGCACCCCGCCTTGTCGCATGCAGGGAGGTCGCGCGACCGACGTCGCCGACCGCCGTTTGACACCCCTCTCGAGGGCGGCCTATCATCCGCCGGACGACGACGCGCCGTGCGCTTTGTGGCGCCAGGCGCGTTTGCGTGTCTTCAGGGGGTAGCGACAGACCGTCCCCGAGGCCGGATGGAGAGGATCCCGGACAGTCCCGATGAAACAGACCTATCAGCCAAAGAAGCGCCACCGCGCCAAAGAGCACGGCTTCCGCGCCCGGATGAGGTCGGCCGGTGGCCGTCGCATCATTGCGCACCGCCGAGCTCGCGGTCGAAAGCGGCTGACAGCCTGACCGTCGGACGCGGCACGACCACGCCGCGGCTCGTGATGCTCTCTCGACCGCAGGATTTCGCGGCGTTCCAGGCAGGTGGGACCACCCGGTCTCACTCCCTCCTCACCGCCCGATTCCGGCGGACCGATCTCGAGACGACCCGCTTTGGGCTGTCGACCGGCCGTGCACTCGGCGGGGCGGTAGTTCGCAATCGTGTCCGTCGCCGCTTGCGCGAGGCGCTCAGGGTGATGGCGCCCTTGTTCCAGCCGGGCTGGGACATTCTCATCATCGCCCGGCCGGCGATCGTCGAGGCCGACCTGGAGATGCTGACCGGAGTTCTGCGTCAAACCCTCATCAAGGGCGGCGCACTCGGAGGATCCACGCGGTGAAGCGCATCGGGATCGGATTGATCAAGGTCTATCGGATCGTGTTCGCCTGGATGCCGTCCAGCTGTCGATATGAGCCGACCTGCTCGCACTACACGGAAGGGGCCATCGAGAAGTACGGTCTCGTCAAAGGTTCCTGGATGGGCGCTCGGCGGATCGCCCGCTGCCAACCCTGGGGCGGGAGCGGTCATGACCCGGTTCGCTAGCGAGGCGTCAGCCCTGTGAGACTCCGTCGGCTCCGCTGGGATCAGGTCGGTTCCATCGCGCTGCTTGTCCTCGTGGTCATCGTGCTGGCTGCCTGCGCTGCGCCCGGCACGGAGGCGGGTGCCTCCCCCACACCCGTTCCATCGCATGAAGCGGTGCCCCTTGAGCCGGCCGAGCCGGGTGCCGATCCGATCAGCCTGTTCGCCTGGCTATTTACCCCGATCTTCAAGGTCATGTTGATCATCCTCGTCGGGGTCTACGATCTCCTGACCAGCATCGGCGCGCCAGCGGCGATCGGCTGGGCCATCGTGGTCCTGACCCTCGTCGTCCGCGCGATCGTCATCCCGCTCTACCGCCGCCAGCTCGTGTCCCAGCGCCGGACCCAGATGCTGCAGCCTGAGGTCAAGGAGATCCAGCGCCGCTACAAGGGCGACGCGATGAAGGCCCGGGTCGCTCAGCAGGAGCTGTTCAAGGAGCGCGGCATCAGCCCGTTGGCTGGATGCCTGCCGTTGATCCTGCAGATGCCGCTCTTGTTCGTCATGTACTCGGTCATCTCGAACGGCCTGACCAACGTCGACCCCTCAGCGATGCTGGAGTTCTTCGGCGTCCAGATCGTGCCGCTGGCGTGTAACAACATCAACCCGGCGACCGGGATGCCCGATATCGCCCTGGGCCCCTGCATCAACGGGATCATCGATTTCTTCGGGATCTCGGTCAACGCCGCCAAACCGTCGACGATCTTCTCCGTCGGCGTCGGGGGTTTCGTCCTGGGGATCAGCATCCTGGCCATCGCCTCGGCCGCCCTGCAACTTGTCCAATCGCGCATGATGTTGCCGAGGACGAAGCCGGAGGACGACGACCCGAATACCAAGATCCAGCGCCAGACGATGTTGTTCCTGCCGCTGATCTCCGTCTTCTACGGCGGGTTCCTGCCGGCCGGATTGTTCATCTACTGGATCACCGCAACGATCTTCTCGATCGCGCAGCAATATCTGATCGTCGGCTGGGGCGGGATGTTCCCGTTGTTCGGTTGGACGCCGGCCTTCGCCGCGGCCCACACCCCAAGATTCCCGGTGACGATGCCACCGCCACCAGAGCCATCCAAGCGTGCGGCCATCCTGACCGACGCGGAAAAGAAGACAACGGCCGCTTCGACGGTTCGCCCCCGCGCACGGGGCCGTCAAGGCCGACGAGGGAGACGACGCTGATATGAGCGAATACCAGGAGTTCACCGGAAAGTCCGTCGAAGAGGCCCTGAAACTTGCCCGCGAGGCGTTCGGTGCCGAGCTCAACGATCTGGACTTCGAGATCCTGACCCCGGGCAGCCGCGGGGTCCTCGGGATGGGCGCCGAGCCCGCCCGGATCGTCGCGGCACCTCGCGCAGCGCTTGGTGGTTCCACGCCCAAGCGCGAAGCTGCGGCCACGACCCCGCTGCCCGTGCCGTCGACACCGCCGGAGGACCGCCCACGGGACGACATCCCGCCAACCAGCGACGACCGAGCAGGTGACGACCGCCCACCCGACCGAGCA
>SPCO01000212.1 GCA_004525275.1 Thermomicrobiales bacterium
ATGCCGGTCACGATCGTTCGCGGGCAGGCCGCCGTCACCCTGACCAAGGAGTGCACGCCGACCAAGCTCAAGAAGAGTGCCAAGACGAAGTGCACGATCACGACGACCAACCCGACCTTCGACGAAGCCACCTATAAGGTCAAGGACGTGCTCCCGAAGAAGCTCAAGCTCAAGGAGTCGAGCGTCAAGGGAGCCACCAAGGTCACAGCCAAGAAGGTCGTCGCTCGGGGCACGCTCGCAGCTGCCGCCCCTGCCGATGTCGATGCGGAGATCTGCGATCTGTGCTCTCCGGCCGGCTACCTCCCGCTATCGCTCTTCGACGTACCTGCGGAGGGAGGCGTCGATGACGAGAGCATCACCAACTACGACGTACCCGACTTCATGTTCGCCGGCGAGGCGTATTCGACGATCGGGTTCGTCAGCAATGGATACGCCGTCGTCGGTGGCGGCGATTCAAGCGACGTCGAATATATCAACCAGATCTTCCCGGACAGCGCGCCGCCGAACAACGTTCTGGCGCCGTTCTGGACGGACCTCAATCCGTCATTCGGCGGAGAGATGCGGATCGCCATCCTGGCCGACGGCCCCCTCGCCTGGCTAATCCTTGATTGGGAAGACGTCCGGGAGTACAGCACCGACACGACCGACTCGATGCAGATCTGGATCGGCCTCAACGGTGTCGAGGACATCACCTACACCTATGGCGACATGAGTTCCGGCGACGGTGGCTTCGCCACGGTCGGAGCCGAAAACAACTTCGGTAATCGCGGCGCCAACGTGTATGCGGACGGCGACGGCGACATCCCGGTGGCAGACACCGAGATCCTCGTGTCGACCACCCCGGGGTCCACGGACTCCCACGTGATCACCTTCAAGGCCAAGAACGTCAAGAGTGGCAACTGGAAGAATTGCGCCATCCTCCGGAGCGACGCATTTCTCGGAACCAGCTACTCCTGCTTCAGCGGCACGAACAAGTAACCTATCGCTGAGCGGCGACCCGGACCCCGGGGGCCGCTCAGAAGCGCATCAAACCGGTTCGCAGCACGAACGCCCCGGCACCGCCGGGGCGTTCGTCATGTTCGCCATCGGTTCAGCGACCGATGGCTCAACGCCGTCCGGCCCATGACCACGCCGGTCGGTCGCGAGCCACCCGTCGGCAGACGCTCGGGTGCGAACGATCGAAGTGATCCCAGTCGGGCGTCTCGCGCTCGAGCGTCGCATCGCCCGTCGCGACCCCTTCCGCGTAGATGCGTCGGACGGCCGGCCAGTCGTCCGCGGTCATCGATTCGATCGCGATCATCCGAGGGCGCGCGCGACGACCGGGCTCCGCAGCGCGCCGAGACGCTCCACCCGAAGGACGACCTCGTCACCAGGTTCCAGGTAGCGGCCGAGCGTGGCGTCGCGGACCTCGAGCAGGCAGCCGGTCCCGACCGTCCCGCTGCCGATCAGGTCACCCGGGCGCAGGCGCGCGTCGGCGGAGGCGCGGGCGAGCATCTCGCCGAACGAGAATTGGGCGTCGGACCAACGGCCGCGACTCGTCTCCACCCCATTGACCTCCGCGGTCATCGCCAGGTCAAAGCCAGTGCCACTTCGGGCATCCACAAGTTCATCGGGGGTCACCAACCACGGTCCGATCGAACTCGCGAAGTCCTTGCCCTTGGCCGGCCCGAGCCGGACGGCCGTTTCCTCACGCTGGAGGTCCCGAGCCGACCAGTCGTTGAAGATCATGTACCCACCGATCGCCCCCTCCGCACGCTCGGGCTTGAGATCGACCGCAGTCGTGTCGACCAGCGCCGCGACCTCGAGTTCGTAATCGAGTTCCTGCGACGCGGCCGGACACCAGACCGTCTCGTCCGGGCCGCGAAGCTCCGAGATGTTGCTGAAGTAGAAGACCGGTAGGCGGTACCAGGTTTCGGGCACTTCGCCGCCGCGTCGTTCCCACATCGTCCGGACGTGGCCTTCGAATGCGTAGAAGTCGCGCAGCGATGGCGGTCGCAGGATCGGCGGTCCGAAGGCAAGGTCGGACGCTGGCAGGATGGCTTCGTCATCCTCGGGACGCGCCTCGAACCCATCGACAAGATCCTGCAGCGCCTCGACCCGCAGCCCACGACCGATGTGATCGTCCAGCGTGGTCACCTGCTGGCGGAACAGCGTGAAGTCATGAGCGAGCGCCGGGATCGCGGCCACCGCTCTTCGGCGTGCCGCTTCGAGATCGATCCAGTGCGACGGCAGGGGGTCGGCGTCAAGGGCCGCTGCCAAGCGCCAGGGCGATCCGGTCGGGCCATGGCGCTCGCGGACGTGGGCGATCTTCACGAGCGAAGTCTAGAAGGGTTTGAACTCCATCAACCAGACGAGGACCACGATGCCGATCAGACCGATCGATGCTACGAGCTCCGGCCGGAGTTTCGCCTGGGCAACCTCGATCTCCTGATCAGTCCCCCGGCTCGCGCAGTGGGGCGTCCTTCTTGTCGCCCTGAACCCGCATCCCAAGGGCCTTGCGCACTCCACCCATCGGCCCGGCGGCCATCGGCGTCATCGCGATGAGAACGGCGACCAGTAAACCCAGACCGGCGATATTGACCGACGACGTCGAGAGATCGAGGATCGCGGCCAGCCGAACCCGGTCGGTTTCACGCCGCGCGGCAAACATCGCGAACGACGACACGCCGTGGGCACCGACGAAGACGAACACGAACACGACGTGGGCGAGCACCACCCATGGGTAAAAGTCCGTCGACTACGCGCAAACGCCGGCGACGTTCAGGCGGACGCCCAGACGATCATCGACTCGATCAAGATCTCGAAGTAGG
>SPCO01000024.1 GCA_004525275.1 Thermomicrobiales bacterium
CGACGTGCTCGGCCACCACCTCGGCCACATCATGGAACGGCTTGAGCATCGCTTCGCCTTCGTCCAGGGGGCCAGCCCAGCAAGCGACGAAGGCGATCATCGTCTCACCGTGTCGGTCCTCGGGGATGAACGGCAGTGGTGGCGCGATCTGCCACGCCGGGAAGCCGCCGAAGGCCTCGGGCGCCGTCTCGATGAAGTCGCGGAAGAAACGCAGGACCGCACCCGCATCCTTGGCGGCATAGAACATCGGTCCGCCGTAGATCTGGTCGACGGGGTGAAGCTGGAATTCAAGCGAAGTGGCCACGCCGAAATTGCCGCCGCCTCCACGGATCGCCCAGAACAAGTCGGCATTCTCCGTCGCGCTGGCGACGACCTGGCGTCCGTCCGCGGTGACGAGATCGGCCGAGATCAGGTTGTCCAGGGAGAGACCGAAGCCGCGAGCCAGGTAACCGATACCGCCGCCGAGCGTCAGCCCAGCCACACCCGTGGTCGAGATGATCCCGCCCGTCGTGGCCAGACCGTGCTCACCGGTGGCCGCATTGAAGTCACCCCAGGTCGCACCGCCCTCAGCGCGTGCTCGGCGTGTGCCGGGATCCACGCTGACCGCGCGCATCATGGAAAGGTCGGCCACCACTCCATCGTCGATCGTTCCGAAACCGGGAACGCTATGACCGCCACCGCGAACGGCAAGGCCCAGACCGTTTTCCCGGGCATAGTCGACGGTTGCCACGACGTCGGAGGCGGTCAAGCAGCGCACGACCACGCTCGGTCGTCGATCGATCATCGCGTTGTAGACGCGCCGCGCTTCTTCGTATCCAGCGTCGCCACGGGTGATGACGTCACCACTGACGCGCTCTTTCAGGTCGGCGATGGTCGGCTTGGTCAAGTGGTGCCTCCTCGGCAGGCGGTCCGGGCTCGGCAACGGACGATGAGCGGTCCGAGCTCGGCAACGGACGGCATTTCTGCCATTCTGGACCACATCGGCCGATGACGCGAATGGGCTCGATCTCAGCAGCGACCAACCGCCGCGACTCAGTCAGTCGTGACCTCGATCGCGATGGGGATGGAACGTTCAAGCGCCTCGGAGACCGGGCAGTGAACGACGGCCCACTTGGCGATCTCATCAAGGGTCACGGGATCGGCATCTGCGCCAACGACTCGGATCGCGATCCGAGTGCTCAGCGGACCTGCTGGCACGGCGGCATCGATGCCGAGGATTCCGCGGTCGTCTGACACGGAGTCGACCACGACCTCAAGCGCGTCGAGCGTGATTTCCAACGTCGCCGCTCGCATCGCGATAAGTGTGGCTACACAGCTGGCAACCGCGGCTCGCAACAACCACCCTGGCGAGGGAGCCGTGGCCGTGCCACCAACCGACGGGACCATGTCCGTGGTGACGCTCGCGTCGTCGGGGCCTGTGATCCGAACAACGAGACCTTCGACGAGTGATGCCATCGCCGCGCTGTCCGTGGACCGTGCATCGGCAGGATGCTGCGAGAGATATTCGGTTGCTGCCTCGATCGCCTGCTTGATGTCGCTCGCGCTCATGAGATCCGTCCTCCCGGGTACTGCGATATCCATCATCCCGTCCTTCAGATGGTATCCGCGCGCCCGTCGCCCGGCTTCGCGCACGCCGGACACCTCGAACGTTGCAGGTAGGCGTGCTGACCCGTAGGGTGCTGCCCACCGGTTATCGCATAAGTGGTCCGAGACTGGACTTGCGCGGCGCGACCCGGAGAATCTGAACCGGAGGACGGATCCGATGATCGCAAGGACATGGCGCGGAAAAGTGGCGGCAGGCAACGGCGTCGGGTATCTGGAGATCATCGGCAGGACCGGCCTGCGGGTCTCGCGTGCGACGCCCGGGAACCTTGGCTTCTACGCTCTGCAACGGCCCGCCGGCGACCATGACGAGATCCTCACGATCTCGCTCTGGGATTCCCGCGATGTCATTCGAGCGTTCGCGGGTGAGGAGATCGCGACAGCCGTCTTCTACCCCGAAGACGATGCCTGGCTGACCGAGCGAGACCTGTACGCCGACCACTGGGAGGTCGTCAGCGAGGTCGGCTAGCACCGGACCGCGGCCGTCGCGGCTGCAACTGCCCGGACGGTGGCCGATTGCGTTGACAGCTGTCACCGAGTTGTGGCCTGCAGATCGTTGCTGCTCGGCCTCCAACGGTTACCATCCGGGTTCAGCCCCGGGTCCCCCCAGACCCAAGCCGCCAAGCCCTGCGACGGAGGATGACGCGCCATGACCCCGAGCGTTCGACGACTGACTACGGTCCTAGCCGCACTCGTGCTTCTCGCGGCGGCTGCCGTCCCGGCATCTGCCCGCGGGACACGTCACGACCCACCCGGCCAGCTGGTCGATCTCCAGCTGTTGGCATTCAACGACTATCACGGACACCTGGAGCGGACGACTCCCGGCTCGGTCGATGGGACGAACCCCGCCGGCGGCGCCGAGTTCCTTTCCGCGAAGCTCTCCGACCTGCGCCAGGGCCACAAGAACAGCCTGACCGTTGCCGCGGGTGACCTGATCGGTGGCTCGCCGGCCTTCTCCGGGCTCTTCCACGACGAACCTTCGGTCGAGTCGCTCAACGCGATGCATCTCGACATCTCCAGCGTGGGCAACCACGAATTCGACGAGGGCGTCACCGAACTGCTGCGCATGCAGAACGGCGGGTGCCACCCGGTCGACGGCTGCTACTTCCCAGGCGATCCGTACGCGGGCGCCGACTTCCAGTGGCTGGCCGCTAACGTCCGCAACACCAGCACGCATCAAACCCCGTTGCCCTCGTACGAGATCAAGAGGGTGAACAACATCAAGGTGGCCTTCATCGGCGTGACCCTTGAGGCCACGAATACGCTGGTTGCCGCAGCCGGCATCCAGGGCTACGAGTTCCTCGACGAGGCCGAGACCGCCAACCGCCTCGTGCCGAAGCTGAGGCGGCAGGGCGTGAAGGCGATCGTCGTCCTACTGCACGAGGGCGGATCGCAGACACCGCCCCCGGGCGAGGTCGATGCGTGCGTCGGCATCTCGGGCCCGATCGTCGCGATCAACAACGCGCTCAGCCCAGCGATCGACGCGATCATCACCGGACACACCCACCTGCCGTACAACTGCACGCTCAAGGACCGGTTGGGTCGGGACCGGATCGTGACCAGCGCCTACTCGTACGGCCGCGTGGTCTCGGAGCTCAACCTTGTCCTCGACAAGCGGACCAAGAACGTTCGCCGTGACCTCAGCACGGCGGAGAACCACGTCGTTGACCAGGCGTCATTGACTCCTGACCCGACTCAGACGGCGATCATCGCCAAGTGGCAGCCCCTGTTCGACGAGTCGGGCAACATCCCGCTCGGAACCGTCTCGGCCGATATCAATCGTGGTGGAGACCCGACGGGATCGGACCGCGGCGTGGAGTCGGCGGCAGGCAACCTCGTCGCGGACGCGCAAGCCTGGGCGACGTCGGCCAACGGTGCCGAACTCGCGTTCATGAACCCAGGCGGCGTGCGTTCTGACCTGACGTACGCGCAGTCGGGTTCCGAAGGCGACGGCGTGGTGACCTACGGCGAGGCATTCACGTTCCAGCCATTCGGCAACACTCTGGTCACCTACTTGATGACCGGCGCGCAGATCATTTCGGTCCTCGAGGAGCAGTGCCAGCCCCTCGGGTCGAGCCGCCCGTTCCTGCACCTCGGCGTCTCTGACGGCGTGACCTACGATCTGGCCAAGACCATCGTGGCGGGTGACTGCACGTCGGTCACGATCAGCAACGTGATGTTGAATGGTGCGCCACTCGATCCCGCCGCCAGCTACAACGTGACGGTCAACAACTTCCTCGCCGACGGCGGGGACAACTTCAACACCCTCGGTGCCGTCACGACCTCACGGCTGGATGGTGGCAACGACCTCGAGGCTCTGGCCAACTATCTGGCAGCGTTCAGCCCGGTCGCTCCGCCGAGTACCGATCGAGCGAACGAACTGCCGTAGCCCGACCTCCGCCGGGATCAACCGCCAGCGGAGTGGACGGCCGTCCTACGCTAGGCGGCGCTCCCAACGAGTGATCGGGGCGTGAGGCGGCCAGAATCGGCGCATGAACGCACTATCCGGTCTCGATGGGACCCGCTGGACCGGAACGGCCGAGCTGCGGCTGGACCCGCAGCCGCTCCTCGCGGCGGTCGATGACGTGCTCACATTGCACATCGGACCCGGGACGCTCGCCATTGGAGCGGCCCTCAGTGACGCGGACCTGCTACGCAAGCTTGCCGAGGAAGCCGGTCTCAGCCACGTGGATATCGAGCAGGTCGAACACCGCATCCGGGTCGCCGAGCCAGAAACCTTCGTCGCTATGCTGATGCAAGCCGGCGCGGCAGTTCTCCAGGCAATAGCCGAGCTTTCCCACGAGGAGCTCCAAACCGTGAGCAGGTTCTCGTGGCGCATCGTAGGGCGCGTCTCAACCCGTTCCGGCGACGTCTCCTGATCGATCGCGTGCTCGGCGGAGGCTGGACCGGGCCTGGTCATCTCGGCGAGGACCCTGCCGCGATGTTCACCGTCTCCCTCCCAATGCTGGACAGGCCCATTGCCGACATCCGGGCCAAAGCAGGACGGGCGCATACCCGGCAAAGCAGCCACACTGAACCGCACACGACAGCCGAATGGAGCCACAATGAAGATCGACACCACCCTTGCACCCGCCGAGATCGCGACGATCGCGAAGGAGGCCTACATCTACGCGTTCCCCATGATGATGGGGTACCGGTTCGCCTACAACACGTACCTGGAGCCCGCGTCCCCCGCCTATCGCGGTCCGTCCAACGCGGGACCGTACGGCGAGGCAGTGACGCTCGACCACCGCTTCCGCGACGTCATCACCCCCAACGCCGACACGCCGTATTCCTTCTCGCTGCTGGACCTCCGTGCCGGGCCGGTCGTGCTGTCGGTGCCCGCGGTGACCGATCGCTACTACGTGATGCAATTCGAGGATCTCTACGGCCAGAACGACTTCTACGTGGGCAGCAGGAGCACCGGTTCCGGGGTTGGAACGTACTTCCTCGCCGGGCCGACTTGGCAGGGTGACGTGCCGGACGGCTTCAGCGGCTCGCACCAGTTCGAGACCGACCTGGTGTTCCTCATCGGCCGCTCGCAGCTGCTCGGTCCGGGCGACGCCCCTGTGCTTGCTGGGGTGATGCGCGAATACCGCATCGAGCCCTTCGCCACGTTTGCCGGCGGCGAGGCACCGGCGTTGCCGCCCTTCGCCTGGCCGCGCTGGAACGACGAGGCATCGCGCGACGAGCGCTTCCTGGGTTACCTGAACCGACTGCTGCCCCTGTGTCAGCCTCCGCACCCCGACGAGGCGGAGCTTCTCGCCCGGTTCGCCTGCATCGGCATCGGCCCCGGCCTCCCCGCCGACGTCGAGGCTTTGCCCGCCGACGTCCGCGACGCGCTCACCGAAGGCGTGGCGGCGGCCCGGGCCGAGCTTGCCACGGCGTCCGAGGGGCTGGGGCATGAGACCAATGGATGGAGGTCGATGAACGCCTTCGGAACCCGCCGGGCCTACGCGGGCAACTACCTGCGCCGCGCGGCCGAGTCCATGGTCGGCTGGGGCGGTAACGACCAGATCGAGGCGTCCTACCCCATCGCCCGCGTTGACGCCGACGGCACTCGGTTCGACGGCGGGGCGAAGTACCAGCTGCGGCTCGAGACGCTGCCACCGGTCAAGGCGTTCTGGTCGGTCACGATGTACGACACCAGCTACGACGGCACTGCCGGATACCTGGTCGACAACCCGATCGGCCGGTACCTGGTCAACGCCAACACCGAGGGGCTCGTCCGTGACCCCGACGGCGGGCTGACGATCACCGTGCAGCGCCTCGCACCGACCGATCCAGTGGAGCGGGCCAACTGGCTCCCGACGCCCGATGGGCCGTTCTACCTCGCGCTGCGGATGTACTGGCCGGAGCAGGCTGCGCTCGACGGGACGTGGGTCGTGCCGCCGGTCGTGCGCCTGGGCTGACGGGGCCGCACCAGGTGGCGCGCTCCAGGACCAGGAGCGAGGCGCCAAGGAGCGGGCGGGCCTTACGGAGTATCACTTGGCGCCCCCGGACGGACTCGAACCGCCGACGCAGGCCTTAGGACGGCCTCGCTCTGTCCACTGAGCTACGGGGGCGCGATGCTCATCGTACCGCGGAAACCGGCCGTTTCCCGACCCTGGCCTACAATCGGGCGCGAGATGCACGACGCTCCCCTCCCCGACCTCGTCCTGTACAGCCGACCGGGATGCGCTTTGTGCGACGAGGCGCGTGCCCTGCTTACGGCCCTCCTCGACGAGCGCGCCGCGACCGGGCGCCCTGTGCCGGCCTTCCACGAGCGGGACATCGAGACGGATCCCGCCTGGGAGCGCGCCTACTTCGCATCGATCCCGGTCGTCGAGCTTGGAGGCCGCCGACTCGATCTGGTCACAAGTGCGGCCAAGCTTCGACGCCTTCTCGCCGACGAATTGGGCGCCTGAGCGCGATCGATGAACGGCACCGACCTCACGATCCTCGTCGCCGTCGCCGCTGGCGTGATCAGCTTTCTGTCTCCATGCGTCCTGCCACTCGTGCCCGCCTACATCGGCCAGTTGACCGCCATCGCCGTTGCCGGCTCGGAGGAGGGCCAGAGACCCTCACGATGGCTTGCGATGCGTCACGCCGTCGCCTTTGTCGCCGGGTTCGGAGCCGTGTTTACTGCCCTCGGCATCACGGCCACGTTCGCCGCCGGACCTTTGGTCGACTATCTGCCCGCGCTCCGAACGATCGGCGGGCTCATCCTCATCGCGCTCGGGCTCGAATTGGCTGGGCTCCTGCGTATCCCGGGGCTCCAGCGAACCTGGCGACCGCTCGATGCGGGCGCGTCCGGGTCGCTGGCGACCGCCACGGGTTCGACCTCGTTCTCGACGCCTGGCGTCGGGAGGGGTGATCGTATCGGCAGCCGAATGGTCAGTTCGCGAGGGGGTTGGCTGGCGTCATTCGGACTCGGATCGATCTTCGCGATCGGCTGGAGCCCGTGTATCGGGATCATCCTGGGCGGGATCCTGACGATGGCCGCCACCTCATCCACCGTCGCCCAGGGAACCGTCCTCCTCGTTGCCTACACGATCGGCCTCGGATTGCCCTTCCTGATGCTCGCCGCCGTCTTTGATCGCGCTCCGCGGCTGATGGCCCCGCTCATCCGACACGGCCGGACCGTCTCGCTCATCGGCGGGCTGCTGGTCGTGTTCATCGGACTGGCGATGATCTTCGACTGGCTCGTGCTCTTCCCGCGCTACTTCAACTTCAACACCGCCATCTGATGACCGACCGACCCGAGTTCAGCCACAAGCGCGAACGGCACGGGGTGATCGGACCGTTCAGCGGGCGCCAACTCGTGTTCGTGTTCGTGGCGGTTGTCATGGCCGTCGTCATCCTCGTCGGCGTGACCACGCCGCTGGGCAACACCGCGGACGGGCCGGCCGTCGTTAACCCGCGTGCGACCGCCTACATCCTCTCGTCGCCGCCGGCGGTCGGGCTCAGAGTCGGGGCGACCGCCCCGGAGTTCACGGTCGCCAACGACGACGGCTCGACCTACCAGTTGACCGATCTCGACGGCAACCCGATCCGACTGGCCGATCTCAAGGGCAAGGCGGTGTGGGTCAACTTCTTTACGACCTGGTGCCCGCCGTGTCAGTCCGAGCTCCCGATCCTGCGCGAACTTGCCGAACGCTACAAGGAGCAGGGTCTCGTCCTCGTGGCCGTGAGCGTCCAGGAGACCTCACCTGCCGATGTCGCAGCCTATGCCGACCGCTACGACCTGGGCTACACGATCGGCTTCGACGGATCGGGCAAGATCTTTCACGCGTACAAGGCGTTCGGCCTGCCGACCCAGATCTTCATCGACGAGGACGGGGTGATTGCCTCGATCATCGGGGCGCCGCTCGACGAAGCGGGCGCCGTCGCCCAGATCGAGGCGATCCTGCCGACACCGTGACCCTCAGGTCGCCTCGAACCGGTAGCGGTCTCGATCGCGCACCAGCCGCCCGATGGGGTGCGTGGCCTCGTGCGAAAGCACGACGATCCAGTCCTCATCGGCGGCCTGGGCGAACAGCTCGGCCTTACGCGTGACCGAATCGAGCGGGAAGTCATCGAAGGACGTGACCCAGCGCGGATTGGCCGCCCAGGGCCGCATCAGCAGATCGCCAAAGAACGCGAGGGTCCGGGCGCCATCGCCGGATCCGCGCACGATGACCGCCTGGTGGCCGGTCGAATGGCCGCCCGTCGGGACGACCGAGATCCCAGGTAGTAGCTCCTTCTCGCCATCGACCCAGCCTTCGGCACCCCAATCTCGCACGAGGCGGAGCTCCGGTTGTACGTAGCTCGCGACCAGCCGCGGGTTGTCGCCCAGCGCGACCACCCACTCGGATCGCTGGGCGACGATCTTCGCCCGCGGGAACGCCCTGGCTCCATCGGCTCGCAGCAGACCACCGGCATGGTCGAAATGGAGGTGACTCATGGCCACCACATCGACCGAATCAGGACTGAAGCCGACGGTCTCAAGCGCCGGCACGATAGCCGGGCCTTCGTAGACCCGCATCGCGCGCGTCTTGTCATCCGCGCGTTCGCCGATCCCAGTCTCCACGAGGACCCGGCCGGCCGGCGTCTCGATCAGCAGGCAGTTGAGCGCCTGGAGCAACCGCCGTTTGTCGTCCACCTCGTCGTTGACGAGGCCGCCCCAGAGCACCCATGGCACGGGACCGAACAGGACGCCGGCGTCCGACCGAAATGTTCCGGCCTGGATGAGCGCGACACGTGTGCCACCACCAAGATCGCGCGCCCAGTCGACCGCGTCGTTCATCGCCATCGACTCAGCTCCGTGGAGGATCCTCGGTCACCCTGCCGGCATCGAAATCACGGTGGAAAGCCGATGCCGTTGGCTCCGACTGGCCCTGGTACTTCGACCCGAGCTCCGGGGAACCGTATGGCCGATCGACCGGGCTGGACATCCGGAAGAAGCTGATCTGCCCGATCCGCATCCCGTAGTAGAGCGCGATCGGCAGGTTGGCGACGTTCGACAGCTCGAGGGTCAGGTTGCCCTTCCAGCCCGGGTCCACGTAGCCCGCTGTCGAGTGGATCAGGAGGCCCAGGCGGCCGAGCGAACTTTTGCCCTCTAATCGGGCGACAAGGTCGTTGGGGAGCTCCACCCACTCATTGGTCTGGCCAAGCACGAATTCGCCGGGATGCAGGATGAACGGCTCGTCGTCGGCGATGGTCAGCAGCTCGGTCAGGTCCGGTTGCGGGGCGCGGACATCGATGAATGCGTAGCGGTTGTTGCGAAAGACCCGGAACGAGCGGTCGAGATGCAGGTCTACGGACGACGGCTGGAGGTCGTGCGCATCGTAGGGCTCGATCCGGACTCTGCCGTCCTCCAGGGCGGCACGGATATCGCGGTCGGACAGCACGCTCATTTGATCAAGGCTCCCGTGCCACGTTCGGCGTACAACGTATCGACCTCACGCTTGAGCGCCTCGAGATCCTCGAAGCTCTGATAGACGCTTGCGAACCGGATGTAGGCGATCTGGTCGATGCCGCGGAGCTGCTCCATCGCGAGCGCTCCGATGCGCGACGACGGGACCTCGGTCACGCCGGCCGAGCGCAGTTCGGCCTCGATGGCGTCGGCGGCGGTCTCGGCTGCGTCGTCCGGCACGGGCCGACGCGTCAGGGCCTTACCCAACCCGGAGACAAGCCGGTCGCGATCGAATTCCTGGCGCGATCCATCCCGCTTCGTGATCACCAGCCGAGCCGCCTCGACCCGCTCGTAGGTCGTGAACCGCATCGTGCACGATGCGCACTCGCGCCGGCGCCGGATCGTGGCCGAATCATCGAGGTCTCGCGAGTCGACGACGCGGGTCTCCCGTTCGCCACACTGGGGGCAGCGCATCGCTCTCCTGTCCGCCTCGGACCACAAGGGGTAGTGGTGTCCCGCGAGAATACCACTAGATGGTGTGGTGGTGCCGAGTGGGATCGCGGCCCGACCGCAGTCCCGTCAGGTGACCCGACGGCCCGCCTGTCCGGTCTGATCTTCGGTGGCGAATTCCTGCGCGTCGAGCGCGTGACGGGCCATGGCTTCGCGCGCATGGATGAGATTCAGGTAACCACGTTTGACTGAAGTCTGGGCTTCGAGCTCGCGCGGTCCGCGCCGGGCGGTAGCCATGATCGTCGTCCCGTGTTCGACCATCCCGAGGGCCCGCTGCGCGCGCTCGAGGTCGGTCACGATGGAGGACTGTATCTGGCGCGCCTCGCCGGGACACTTGAGCGCACGGGCCTCCTCGAGATAGACCTCGACAGCGTCCTTCGTGGACGTCACGGTCGTCGCGATGGCCTCCGGGTCGACCTGACGCCGACGGAGTGCATCGATCTCACTCGCCGCGGTACCCAGGGAAACGTCGATCCTGGCCGCGAGACCCTTCACCCCTGCCCGGAATTGGTCGACCTCGCGGGTGCGTGCGACGATCCGTCCGGTCCCTCGCAGGACGACAGCCAGGCCGGCCGCGAGCGCGATAAAGGCCGCGATCGGCAACAGGATGATGATGTCGTTCATGCGATCCCGACGGGGGGCTCGTACTCAGCCCGACCGGGCGCGGATCAGGTCGAGCAGCGCGGTCCCGACTTCGAAGATATCGCCGACGATGAACAGGTCGGCAAAGTCCGCGATCGGAGCGTCCGCGTCACGGTTCACGGCGACGATCGCACCCGATGTGCGCATCCCCACCTTGTGCTGGATCGCCCCGCTGATCCCGAGCGCGAGATAGAGCTCCGGCTTGACGATCTTGCCGGTCTGCCCGATCTGCTGGCTGTATGGGATCCAGCCCGAATCTACGGCGGCCCTGGACGCTCCGACGGCGCCACCGAGTGCCTCGGCCAGATCACCGACGATCCGAAACCCATCCGGTCCACCGACTCCACGACCACCGGCGATGATGATCTTGGCCTCCTCGATGGGCGCTGCGGCACCAGCCTCGCTGACTCGATCCAGCACGCGAACGCCGGGCAGTCCGGCGGCTGGAGCAGAACTACGAGATTCGACCTTGCCGGCAGTCTCAGCCGGGCTGGCGGTCGTGACGTTGGGACGGATCGTGATGATGCCGCGGCCGGACGTGAACCCCGACGTCGTTTGCAGCTTGCCACCAAAGATGCTCATCTCGACCGCGGGCCCGCCATCGACCCAGGAGACGCCCGTGGCGTTGACCAGCACCCCGAG
>SPCO01000213.1 GCA_004525275.1 Thermomicrobiales bacterium
AGCGTCAAGTGGACTGGTGAGGGTGTCGCCGCAGTGGTCGCGGACACAGCAGCGCAAGCGTTCGATGCCCTCGAGCTGATCGTCGTCGATTACGAGCCGCTTCCCGCCGTCGTCGACGCTGAAAAAGCGACCCAGCCCGGAGCGCCACAGCTCCACGAGAACGCCCCGAACAACATCGTTTTTGAGTGGAGTGTCGGGGACAAAGCCGGGACGGACGCCGCCGTCGACGGTGCCGAGGTCGTGGTCCGGCAGCGCATCGTCAACCAGCGACTGATCCCGAACCCGATGGAGACACGCGGCGACATCGGTTGGTACAACCCGGGCACGGATGAGTACACGGTCTGGATGTCCAGCCAGACCCCGCACATCCAGCGCCTCCTCCTGACTGCGTTCGTGACCGGGATCCCGGAACACAAGGTGCGCTGCATCAGTCCCGATGTCGGCGGCGCCTTTGGCACGAAGATCTTCTGCTATGCGGACATGGCCCTGACGATGTTCGCCAGCAAGGCGATCGGCGGCAGGCCCGTCAAATGGGTCGAGAGCCGGCGGGAGAACTATCAGAGCACGACCCACGGGCGTGACCACATCACCTACCTGGAGATCGCCGGGACGCGCGAGGGTGAGATCACGGGGCTTCGGGTCAAGACCCTGGCCAACCTCGGGGGCCGCCTGTCAACCATTGCGTCGGGGGTCCCGACAACGCTGTATGCCCGGGTGCTGAGCGGCTGCTACAAGATCCCGAATGTCTACGCCGAGGTGACCGGCGTGTACACGAACACGACGTTCGTCGATGCCTACCGCGGCGCGGGTCGACCCGAAGCGACCTATGTCATCGAGCGTGCGATGGACCTGTTCGCCGCTGAGATCGGGATGGACCGGGCGGAGATCCGACGCCGGAACTTCATCGCCCCGGACCAGTTCCCGTATGAGAACCCCTCGGGTCTTGGCACGGCATCAGGCGGAGCCAAGATCTATATCGATTCGGGGAACTACGAACCGGCCATGGACAAGGCGCTCGAGATGGCCGGCTACGCGAGCCTTGATGCCAAGAAGGCAGAGGCGAAAGCTCGAGGCAAGCTTCTTGGCGCCGGGCTGTCCACCTATCTCGAGGTCTGCGGCGTCGCTCCGTCCAAGTGGATCGGGGCGGTCGGCGAGGGCTGGGGCGCGGCGATGTGGGAATCGGCCAACATCAAGATGCATCTGACCGGCAAGACGGTCGTGACCATGGGCACCAGCCCTCAGGGCCAGGGTCACGAGACCACCTATTCGCAGGTCGTCTCGCACGAACTCGGGATCCCGATGGAGGACATCGTCGTTCAGCATTCGGATACGCAGGGGACCCCGTTCGGCTACGGCTCCTACGGCAGTCGGACGTCGTCGGTCGGCAGCACGGCGGCCATCAAGGCGGCCGCCAAGATCCGCGAGAAGGCGCGTCGGATGGCGGCCCATATGCTCGAGGCGTCGGTCGACGACATCGAAGTCGATGGCGCCAACTACTTCGTCAAGGGCAGCCCCGACCGGGTCAAGACGATCCAGGAGATCGCCTTCGCTATCGACCTGGCGTTCGATCCGCCGGAGGGCATGGAACCCTACCTCGACGAAACCGCGTACTACGACACGACGAATTGCACGTGGCCATTCGGGACCCACATCGCGATCGTCGAGATCGACGAGGAAACCGGCCAGGTCGAGCTGGTCCGCTACATTTCCGTCGACGATGTCGGCAACAAGATCAACCCGATGATCGTCGACGGCCAGCTTCACGGCGGCATCGCCCAAGGTGTCGGGCAGGCCCTCTGGGAGGGTGCGATCTACGATGACCAGGGACAGTTGCTGAGCGGCTCGATGCTGGACTACGCGATGCCACGTGCATCGTTCTTTCCACACCTGGAGCTTGCCGAGACCGTCACCCCGACGCCGGTCAATCCGATCGGGGTCAAGGGCGTCGGTGAGGCCGGCGCGATCGCCAGCACCGCTGCCGTCGCGAATGCGGTCGTCGATGCGCTGAGTCCGTTGGGCATCCGTCATCTCGATATGCCATACACGCCGCAGACCGTGTGGCGAGCGATCCAGTCCGCGAAGGGAGGCCAGGCGTGATCCCGGCAGCGTTCGAGTATCAGCGACCGGCCTCGCTCGACGAGGCGCTCAAGGCGATCTCAGCCGCGGGCGGCGATGCCCAGTTCCTGGCAGGCGGCCAAAGCCTGCTCCCACTCCTCAAACTTCGTTTGGCAAGCGCGGACACCCTGATCGACATCGGTCGTCTGTCGGAACTCAAGGGCCTTGGCCCGACATCCGACGGTGGCTATGAGATGGGCGCCCTGGCGACCTATGCGGAAGTCCTGGAGGCGACCCCGCTCGCCTGGACCGCCGAAGGCGTCGAGCAGATCGGCGACGTCCAAGTCCGGAACCGCGGGACGATCGGTGGCTCGATCGCGCATTGCGACCCGGCGTCCGACGTTCCGGCGATGGGCCTTGCGCTCGATTACTCCGTCGTTCTGCGGTCGGCGCGTGGCGAGCGGGTCGTGCCCCTCGACGGATTCTTCGTCGGCCCATTCCAGACGCAGCTCGCATCTGACGAACTGATCGTCAAACTACGTCGTGGCCCGATGCCCGCCGGCACCGCTGGTGCCTACCGAAAGCTCGCTCAGCGTGCGTCGGGCTACTCCATCGTCGGCGTCGCGGCGGTTGTCGGGATGTCCGATGGCGCGATCACCCATGCGCGCGTCGCGCTGACTGGGGTGGGCGAGGTGCCATACCGGGCGAAGCGCGTCGACGACC
>SPCO01000033.1 GCA_004525275.1 Thermomicrobiales bacterium
CCTTCGTCGACAGCGGGTTGCTCGCGGCGAGGACGACCTCGGCGCCCCCGGCCTTGAGGGTGCGCATCAGGTTGGCCGTCTCCGTGGTGACATGCAGGCAGGCGCCGATGCGCAGGCCGTCGAGCGGTCGGTCACGCTCGAACCGTTCGCGGATCAGACGCAGGACGGGCATCTCGCGCTCAGCCCATTCGATCCGTCGGATTCCCTCGGCGGCGAGGCCAAGATCCGTCACATCGTGGGCCACAGGGCTACTGGCAGAGGTCATCGAAGATCGATCTCCTTGCGTGTAAGGAACCGCCGGAGCGGGGTCATGAGGTCGGGCCATTGCGAGCCGAGGCGATGGACGAGCCGCTCTTCGAATCGGAGATGCTCGGCGTAGCCAAGTCGGTGATAGGCGTTGAGCGCGGGTGGATTGTCGGACCGGACATTGAGGACGACCTGGTCGCACGATCGCAGGAGCTCGGCCGTCACGGCGCCGGTCACCGCAGTCGCGAACCCACGACCACGATAGTCGACATCGGTCAGAACGTTTCCGACGACCGCCAGCCGAGCGCCAGGACTGACGACGTGGGTCCCGGCCGCGGCGACGAGTCGACCGTTCACGCGCAGACCGTAGTAGACCCCCTGGGCGATGGCGCTTGCGGGCAACCACGAGGCGAACCCGAGTTGGTAGAGCCGGTTCAGGTCACCGATCTCGACCGGGAGCAGACGCTGGACACCGGCGGGATAGGGTCGGAAGGTCGAACGATCCACCCACATCCGAACCATCGCCGGACCCGGATCCACGCGATAGGCCGTCTCGATGGCGGGCAGGACGGCCGCCGGGGCGGCCACATAGGCGACCCGCGGCCGGATCAGGTCACGGAGGATGCTGGCGATGCCATCCTCCCGGCCCATCACGAACATCGGTTGAGGCGTCGGGCCGTTGTATTCGAGGACCAGTGCGATCGGCCGCTCGCCATCCCAGGCGATCCCCCAGCGGGTCCTGGCGAACTCGCGCTCCTCGAGGTCGCAGATCGCGTAGGCGGCATACAGACGATCGTGCTCGAGAAACGCCCTCAGGAGCGTCTTGTCGGTCGTCGCCCGCGTGACGATCGACCCGTGCCGTCCGACCGCGACCGTCGCCATCAGCCGTTTGCCGCCGTGGGTTCGGTCTCAGCCGCTGGGGCCCGGACCGCCCTGAAGGCGGGCGTGGACGCCCAACGTGCTGCGGCCTGCTCCGATGCCTCGCGGAGTCCGGTTTCGAAGGGAGCCTTCACGACGCCTTCTTCGGTCACGATCCCGGTGATCAATTCGGCCGGAGTCACATCGAATGCGGGGTTCCGGACGGCGGTCCCCGGCGGCGCGATGCGAACCCCGCGGAATTCGAGGACCTCGTCGGCCTTGCGCTCCTCGATCGGAATGGCCGAGCCATCCGCGCTACCGAGATCGACCGTGCTCGTCGGCGCACAGACGTAGAACGGGATGCCGTGTCGAGCCGCCAGAACGGCCAGCGGATACGTGCCGACCTTGTTGGCCGTGTCGCCATTGGCCGCGACACGATCGGCCCCGACGAGGACGACATCGACCTCGCCGGACGCCATCAGATGACCGGCGGCCACGTCGGGGAGGAGCGTATGGGGCACGCCAGCCTGGGCCAGTTCCCAGGCGGTGAGCCGCGCGCCCTGCAGATACGGGCGGGTCTCATCGACCCAGACATGCACGTCACGACCGGCATGGTGAGCCGCCTGGACGATCCCAAGGGCGGTCCCGTACTGGCCGCACGCGAGCGGCCCGGTGTTGCAATGGGTCAGGATCCGGACCGGGCGTTCGGCAGGGTCGGGCAGGATGGCGTTTCCGAAGGTGGCCATCCGCCCATGATCGGTCGTCGCCTCGAAGATGATGGTGTCCGCCTCGGCGCGCATCGCGTCGGCGATGGCGTCGCCGTCCTCCGACAGCTCGCCGACCTCGACATAGCGGGCCATGACCCGTTCGACGGCCCAGCGCAGGTTGACCGCCGTCGGGCGCGCGTTGATCAGTGCGTTCGCGGCTCCGTGAATGGTGGCCTTTCGGGCATAGGGTCGACTGTCGCGCATGTGTTCGGCACTGAGCGCCAATCCCAGGGCTGCGACCTGGCCGATCGCCGGCGCACCGCGGACGATCATCTCGCGGATGGCGAAGCCAACCTCGCCGGCGGACTTGCAGGGATACTCCACCAGGTCGTCAGGCAGACGACGCTGATCGATCAGGAAGATCGTGCCGCCGTCCTCTCGAAACGGGGTGCGGAACCCGGCCGGGCCACTCGACACCAGATCGGCCTTCGGTTCGACCGAAACAGCAGCCCCCCTAACGGTCGATTCGGGGTCGAGGAGCGAGCTGGCGGCTTCGGCGGACGCTTGCTGGAGCGCCTGAGCTGCCCCAGCGACGGTTGCCGCGGCCTGGACGACCTCGGATGCGAACGTTCGGAAGAATCGGCGCCGGCCTAGATCGACCGCTGGCTTCGCGGGCGGCGCCGGGGCGGACGTGTCGTGGTCAAGCGGATCTGTCAATCTGCGCGCCTCGTTGCAGGCCGACCGTCAGTACTTGATAACGCTCGTGATCCGGCGTCCATCCAGCCGGTCGCGGCCGTTGAGGAACTCCAGCTCGACGAGGAAGGCGAGACCGACGACTTCGCCCTTCAAGCGTTCGACCAGCTCGATCGTACCGTTGACGGTGCCACCGGTCGCGAGCAGGTCGTCGACGACGAGGACCCGCTGACCAGGCTCGATCGCATCGCGGTGGATCTCCAGGGTGTTCGAGCCGTATTCGAGGGCGTACTCGACGGTGATCGTCTCTGCCGGCAACTTCCCAAGCTTACGGACCGGCACGAGGCCGGCCCCAAGTTGATATGCCATCGGGGCACTGAAAATGAACCCACGCGATTCCATACCGACAACGATGTCGATGGGCTCACCCAGGTACGGGGCCAGCATCTCGTCGATCGCCAGCTTGTAGGAGACCGGATCCTTGAGCAACGTCGTGATGTCGTAGAACAGGATCCCGGGCTTCGGAAAGTCGGGGACTTCGCGGATCTTCGCGCGCAGCTCTTCCGCAGACACGATATCGGGGCCTCCAAGCGCGACGAGGTGCGGCCTGTGATCGGGCCGCCTGAGGCCACGAAGTCTACCGCAGGCACCATGTCCCGCTATGGCGACCGTGCGGCCACGGCAAAGGCCGGCGCCCGCGCGGAGCCAGGCCGCAGCCGACCGGTGAGGGCCAGGCCGAAGGCGCCGATCACGATCGCCACGATGAATGCGACGGCCAGCCCGGCCGCAGGCTCGCCGGTCGATCGGAGGCTGGCGGCGACGATCGCGCCGGAGATCCCCGTCCCGAGGGTGGCCCCGATCGTATCGGTCAGCGACAGCGCGCTGGTGGCGAAACCCTGGGTCGTCACCGACGCCTCACGCAGCACGATGAGCGTGATCGGCGCATATGAGAGGCCCATGCCGAGACCGGCGACCCCGAAGGCCGGCAGGGCGACCAGCCAGGTGATCTCGGGCACGAGAGCGAGCAGCATCCCAGCCAGGCCAACAAGGATGAAGACGAACCCGACCTGCACGAACCGATAGGTCGGCCAGCGGGTGGCTCCGCGCGCCTGGATCCAGGCACCGGCGGTCCACGCGATGGTCGCGGCAGTGAGCGCCACGCCGGCCTGGACCGCCGACACCCCGCGCCAGTCGATCAGGGCCAGCGCGACGAAGGCATCGACCCCGAAGAAGGCACACGTCTGGATCCCGCGCACGAGGACCGCCGCCGGCAGGATCGGACGCGCGGTCAACGTCCCGGCCGGGGTCAATCGCCGGATCGCATGCAGGCCGATCGCGGTCCCGATCACGACAAGCCCGACCGTCAGCAGCGGCTGCCCGGTGGTCAGACCCAGGGTGAAGAGTCCGGTACCGAGTGCGACCGCGAGAGCCAGGGGCAAGCGCCCACGCCGGGCGGAGCGCGCGGCCACGGAGCCCTCATCGTCTGGCGGTGGCGCGGCAGCCACATGGCGGAGCGCCTGCAGGGTCGTCGCGCCCGCGATGGCGATGAGCGGCAGCAGTCCGAGAAAGACAAAGCGCCAGCCGAGCGACTCGCCGATCGCACCGGCGATCGCCGGACCGATCACGCCGGGCAGGACCCACGCGGTCGACAGCGTGGCAAACATGCGTGGACGGAGCCGTTCCGGGAGCGTCCGCCCGATGGCCACGTAGGCGATCGGCTGGAGGGTGCCGGCCCCAAGGCCCTGGAGAAACCGAGCCGCGACGAGGATGAGCATCGATGGGGCGAGGCCGCCGGCCAGCAGCCCGAGTGCGAACAGACCGATGCCGATCGCGAATGGGCCGGCCAACCCGCCGCGATCGATGGCGCCGCCGACCATGACGATCCCGATCAGCGCCCCAAGGAAGAACGCCGAGAAGACCCAGCCATAAAGCTCCAGGCCGCCTAGCTCGCGAGCCACGATCGGCATGACCGTCGAGATGGCCAGCGCCTCGAATGCGACGAGGGTGATGGTCACGACAAGGCCGATGGTCAGCGCACGGCGATCGGAGCGCCACAGGCTGTCGCTCGCGTCGGTCACACTCGGTCTGGCTCGACGCGCTCGACCCAGGCGGCTCGCCAGGCTGGTGGATCGAAAGGCTCAGCCCAGTAGTCGACCTCGCGATAGATCCGACCGTCGCGCATCCGACACATCGCGACGAGGTGCCACACGGAGCCATCGGCATAGCGGGCCTGGCCCTCGAACCACCAGATGTCGCCGCTCCCCGCGATCCGTTCGAAAGTAAAGCTCGGGGTCACGACCCAGCGATCCTCGCTGCCGGCCACGCGAGCTGAGCCATCCACCATATCCGGCACGCCGCCGGGATAATGGTCGGCGATGGCTCGCTCGTTCACGTGCCCGCGGATCCGCTCGCCCGATTGGGGGTAGTCGAGGACATAGTCCGGGTGACGCAGTCGACCAATCGTCTCCCCGTCATTGTCGGCGAGCGCCCGCAGATACGCGTTGATGACCTCTTCGTTCGTCAATTCGGGCATCCCGATCCCACCTCCTTTCAGCGACTTGCGATGGTACGCCCACCGCCACTCGAGGAGCTATCTAGCGTCGGGCTGGTACCGTGGGGGTCGTGACTACCCGACATCTTCGCTTCGCCATCCACGACGTCACCTTCGGGGGGATCGGTCTGCCCGGCGCGACCGTCGACTGTTGGGACGACGACGAGGGTCAGTCGCGCTGGAGCGCGCGGATCGTTACGCGGGTCGGCCCGGAGCTCGATGAGGGCGAGCTGACCGGCCGAATGGCCGACGGTCGATCACTCTCCGGTCACTGTGTCGTCGCCGATCGCCAGGTCGGCGCGGGCGGTCGGCGCGAGACGCTCGTGGAGCTCCATGGATCGGGCGTCCTGCACGGACTCGAGGTCGCCGAGGCCTAGATCCGTGCCGAGCGCGCTGGCCCGGCATCACGATCGACGCAACCGCCAGATGCACTCCGACGGCCAGCGGCGCGCCCAGGCAAGCTCATCGCTGCCCCGGTACGAGCTCGTCGCGCCTGCCCCGGGGCGTGGCTCGACGAGATCCTCGACGACAAAGCCATTGGCTCGAAAGAGGCGGATCCACTCGCCGTAGGAGAGCTGGAAGTAGGTCTCATCACCGTCATCGAAGCGATGCATCCCGAAGTACTCGATGGCCAGTCGGTCACCGACCTGCTCTGCACCGAGCGGCCAGCAGATGGTCTCGATCGGCGAATGATGGTTGAACGCGAAGAGACCGCCGGGTCGCAACAACCGAGCCGCTTCCGGAACGGTCAGGTACGGGTCGGCGAAGGTCATCGCCCCGTGGTCGCAAAAGACGATATCGAAAGACTCGTCGGGCAATGGCACGGACTCGGCGCTGGCATGGACCAGCGGAAAGGACACCTGCGCCTCGGCCATCAGAAGACGGGCATGTTCGAGCTGGCGCTCGGACAGATCCAAGCCGACGGGCCGCGCGCCAGCCTGGGCCAGCCCGATCGACCATTGCGCCGCACCGCATCCGAACTCGAGGATGTCCTTGCCGGCGACGTCGCCCAGAACGCGCAACTCCGCCTCGGGGATCTGCGCGGTCCCCCAGGCAAGTCCTCCGCTATCGGCTAGCTGACCGCCATGGAGCCGCTGGTACTCGTCGCTGTAGCCATCCCACATCGACTGGTTGCGCAGCGCATGCGCGGTCAGGTCGGCGGCGGGCGCGGGCTCGGTCATCGGAACATCTTACGTGGACAGCCGGGCCACGACGGCCTGCGTCAGCGTCCAGGCCTTGCCCGGATCGGCCGGCAGTCTGAGGCGGACCTGGTTGCTCGCGAATGTGACGTCGGAGGGTCGAAGGCCCGGCAGCGACGGTCCGGCCAGGAGTCCCATCGCCGTCGCCCGGGTGAGGCTGGCCCCGAAGCGGACCACCAGCCAGCCCTCTTCGCGCGAGATCGATGCCACTCCAGCGGCTTCGGCGGTCATTCGCAGGTCGGCCACCTCGATGAGTCGCAGCACGGGATCCGGCATCGGGCCATACCGATCGAGCAGCTCCTGCCGGAAGGCGGCGATATCGCCCGAACTGCGCGCCCTGGCCAGCCGACGGTACAGCTCGAGTTTGTGCGCCTCCTCCGGCACGTAGTCGTCCGGCAAATGCGCCTCGAGCGGCAGGTCGATCACCGCCTGGGGCACCTCGACGATCGGTTCCCGGCCTTCCATCGAGGCCTTGCGCGTCTCGACCGCGTCGGCCAGCAGGCGCGAATAGAGGTCGAAACCGACCGCCGCCATATGCCCGGACTGTTGGCCGCCCAGGATGTTGCCGGCGCCTCGTATCTCCAGATCGGACAAGGCGATCTGGAAGCCGGCCCCCAGCTCCGACGCGTTGAAGATCGCCTGGAGCCGTTTGCGCGCCTCATCGGACAGGCGCTCACGTCTTCGATACAGGAGGTACGCGTAGGCTCGCCGCGACGACCGGCCGACCCGACCTCGAAGCTGGTAGAGCTGGGCGAGTCCGAGCGTGTCCGCACGATCGATGATGATCGTGTTCGCATTCGGGATATCCAGCCCGGATTCGATGATCGTCGTGCACACGAGGACGTCGGCGGCGCCATCGGCGAACGTGATCATGACCTTCGCGAGCGACCCTTCCGCCATCTGCCCGTGACCAACCACGAAGCGCACCCCGGGCAGCATCTGGCGGAGCTGGTCCGCCTGGGCCTCGATCGTCTCGACCCGGTTGTGCACGTAGAAGACCTGCCCGCCTCGGTCGAGTTCGCGCAGGATCGCATCGCGCACGAGACCGGCGGACGCCTCGGCGACCCGGGTCTGGATCGGCAACCGGTCCTCGGGGGGCGTCTCGATGACGCTCAGGTCGCGGATCCCGGCGAGCGCCAGGTTGAGCGTCCGCGGGATCGGTGTGGCCGAAAGGGTCAGGACATCGACTTCGCGGCGCAACTGCTTGAGCCGTTCCTTGGCGGCCACCCCGAAGCGCTGCTCTTCATCGACCACGACCAGCCCAAGGTCACGGAACCGGATGTCCTTGCTGAGCAGACGATGGGTCCCGATGACGATATCGACCGTCCCGTCGGCGAGTCCGGCGATCGTGGCGGCCTGGGTCGCCGCGGGCACGAAACGGGACAACAGCCGAACTTCCAGCGGGAAGGCCGCGAACCGCTGCGAGAACGTCGCGTCGTGTTGGGCCGCGAGGACCGTCGTCGGGACGAGGACGGCGACTTGCTTCCCATCCTGGGTCGCCTTGAATGCCGCGCGGAGGGCGACCTCCGTCTTGCCGTAGCCGACATCGCCGACCACCAGCCGATCCATCGGTCGGACCAGCTCCATGTCCGCCTTGACCTCGGCGGCGGCGCGCAACTGGTCGATCGTCTCTTCGTACGGGAAGGACGCCTCCATCTCCGCCTGCCAGGGCGTGTCCGGGTCGAAGGCGTGACCCTGGGCGCCCGCTCGCGAGGCGTACAGCGCGAGAAGGTCCTCGGCGAGGTCGGCGACCGCCTTGCGGACGCGCTGTTTGGCGCGCAGCCATTCGGTTCCGCCGAGCTTCGAGAGCGAGGGACGCTCGCCTCCGGCATACCGGCTGACGCGACCGATCTGCTCGACGGGCACGAAGATCCGGTCGCCGCCGGCGAACGACAGCTCGAGGTAGTCACGGTCCTCTCCGGCACCGCCACGCCGAAGCATCTGCTCATAGCGGGCGACGCCGTGATCGATGTGGACGACGAGGTCGCCCGGTGTCAGCCGCTCCAGGATGTCGCGCGGGACGACCCGTCGGAGCGCGCGGGGGCGTCGCACGCGAACGGTCCCGAACAGTTCTCGATCAGTGACGAATGCGAGGCCGTCCGGGCCGCCGATGAAGCCGCCGTTGAGACTGCGCTCGATCAGCGCGATCGCGCCGGCCGGCGGCGCCTCCCCCACCCGATCGACGACCGCAACCGGGTGCCCGATTTCACCCAGGATGTCGGCCAGCCTGGGGGCCTGATCAGAGGCGAGCACGATCCGTGCCCGATCCGCCCGCCAGCCTTCGACGGCCTCGGCCAGGCGCCCCGCCCGCCCAGGAGGCAGGACCGGTTCGCGCCAGCCGAATGGATCGCCCGATGAGCGCGCCCCACGAGCCATCGCGGCGTCCTCCGCTGGCATCGACTCCCAGGTCAATTCGAGCGTCCGTGAGGCGACCAGTCGGCCCTTCCAGTCGCGCGGCGGGAGGTAGGTCGATGGCCAGGTCTTTGGCAGCTCGTCGGCCTTGACCAGCTCCGCACGACGCTCATCGGCCTGGCGCCAGAGGAATTCGGCCGCTTCGGCGATGTCACCCGGCTCGTCGAGGATGAGCAAGGTGCCGGGCGCGATGTGGTCGAACCCCGTCGCGGGGGCGAGCTGAGCGGCCCAGACCTCCGCCGCGTCCCCGACGGCCATCGCCCTCGAGGTTCCGGCGCCGGCGGACAGCGGCTCACTCTCGAACCGGGCCAGATCGGCCGCCAGGCGCTCCGGGAGCCGGTCGGCGGCCCGCCCGAGGCGATCGCGGATGGCCATCACGCCACCTGGTGGCAGGAGGAACTCCGAGGCCGGCAGGAGGACGGCGGCTTCGATTGCCCCGACGGTCCGTTGATCGGTCGGATCGAACGATCGGAGCGAGTCGATCTCGTCGCCAAAGAACTCGATCCGGATGGGCAGGCTCAGCGACGGTGGAAAGACGTCGACGATGCCGCCCCGCCGCGCGGATTCGCCCCGACCGGCGACCTCCGAGACGGGCACGTAGCCGAGGTCGAACAGCTCACGGAGCAGAGCGTCCTGGCGTATGCGAGCCCCGATCCGGATCTCACGCGGCGCCACGGGTAGGTCGTCTGGCGCGATGGTGTGCTGGAGAAGCGACTGCACGTTCGCCACGAGGATCCGCGCTCGGCCGCTTCGCCAGGCGGCCAGGGTCGCGACCCGGGCGGCCGTCTCGTCGGCGATGAGCTCGCTGCGTTCATAGGCCAGGGCCGTCCGCGGCTCGAGCACGACGACCGCCTCCGGATCACCCAGCCAGGCGCCCAGCTCCTCCGCGACACGATCACCGATCTCGGCGTCCCGCGCGATCCAGACCAGGCGCTCGCCACTGGGCGCCATTGCGAGCGCGGCCGCCAGATAACTCTTGGCCCCATGCGGGACCGAAACGAGACCGATGTGGGGACCCGGTCGGCGCGCGTCGTCGCCCGCGGGGGCCAGTCGCTCACGCAACGACCCGAATGTGCCGGTCGCGGCCAGGAGCGGCGGCAGGGCCGACAAGTCCGGGAGACGGTGGCCGCTGCCCTTCCGTGGGCTGCCGACGGCCGCCGATGTCTTCGCGCTCGGTCGCGCGGATTTGAACTTCGTCCTGCCCGTATCGCGCCGCGCATCCTCGACTTCGGCGTCGACCGCCGCGATGTCGAAATCGATCGCGTCGGCTGGCCGGACGGCCGGGTGCCGGGCCGCGAACTCGGTAGCGACGCGTTCGGCGATCCGGCGGTCGCGCCCGCGCCGGCCTCGAAGTGGCGTGTCGGGCACGGTCAGTCGTCCGTCTTGGGCGGTCGAAGACGTCGCCAGCCGGTCCTGGTGCGACGGATGCCATCGGCATCGGGTGGACCATCGACCTCGCCGGCCGCGGCCAGTCGGGTCGTGTCCGCCGGCCGAAGCTCGAACATGTTGAACCGGTTGGCCGCCTTGTTCGTCCCGTCCCGCGCCCAGGCCTCGACGGCGTCGGCAGCTTCATCGAGCAGCTCGTCGAGCCGTTGCTGTTCGTCGGGCGCGAAGCGAGTCAACACGTGGTCGATGGCACTCTGATCCGGTTCGCCGATCCCGATCCGCAG
>SPCO01000203.1 GCA_004525275.1 Thermomicrobiales bacterium
CGTACGGAGACAACTCGACGCGAACACGGTCACCGGGCAGGATGCGGATGAAGTTCATCCGCAGTTTGCCGCTGATGTGGGCGAGCACCCGGTGGCCATTCTCCAACTCGACCGCGAACATGGTATTCGGGAGCGGTTCGATGACCGTCCCCTCGACCTCGATCGCATCGCGTTTGGCCACAGGCTTGTGTGCTTCCCTTTCTCACAGGCAGTGTCGGCCCAGTCGGGCCGACACACGAACGCGTAGCGTACCAAAGATGACCGATCCAGGCAACCATTCCGTCATGCGACGGTCAGGATCTGGGGACCGTCGTCGGTGACCGCGATCGAATGCTCGAAATGGGCCGCCATCGAGCCGTCGGCGGTGACGACCGTCCAGTCGTCGGGGAGGATCCTCGTGTCGTAGCCGCCCAGCGTGAACATCGGCTCGATGGCGAGGCACAGGCCCGCTTCCAGCTTGCGCCCGGGGCGACCGGTACGGTAGTTCGGGACCTGCGGCTCCTCGTGCATGGCAGTCCCGATGCCGTGCCCCACGAACTGGCGGATGACCCCCAGGCCGACTCGGGCCGCCACCGCTTCCACGGCAGCCGAGATGTCCTCGATGTGATTGCCTGGGACGGCCGCCGCGATGCCGGCGAGCATCGCCTCGCGGGTCAGGTCGATGAGCTCCGCGACTCGGGCCGGCGGGTCTCCGACGTAGAACGTGCGGGCGGCATCACCGTGCCAGCCGTCAACGATGGCCCCCGCGTCTATCGACACGATCTGGCCGGCATGGATGGTCCGTTCGCCGGGGATCCCGTGGACGATCTCGTTGTCGATCGAGATACACACGCTGGCCGGGAAGGGGCGTTGCGGGTTGATCCCCGGATAGCCTTTGAAGGACGGTGTCCCGCCGCCGGCCCGGATGTGATCCTCGGCAAGGGCATCGAGCCGGGCTGTCGAGACCCCAGGTCGGAGTTCAGAGGCCAGGAGATCCAGGACTTCGCCAACGAGCCGACCAGCGCGGCGCATGCGCTCGATCTCCGCGCGCGACTTGCGGGTGACCATTTCAGGCCGGCCCGGGCTGGATCGCCGACACGAGGGCGCCGGCCACGGATTCGATGTCCTCGCGGCCATCCACCGTCTTGAGCACTCCGAGTGACCGGTAGTAATCGACGACCTCGAGCAAGGGAGGGACCTGCTCGACCATCCGCGCACGAACGGTGGCGCCCTCGTCGTCCACCCGTTGCTCGAGCTTGGAGCCATCCAGATCGCAGATGCCGACGATGGCGGGTGGGTTCGACACGAGGTTATAGACATGGCCATTCGCGCTACAGATCCGCCGGTTGGCCATTCGGGTGACGAGGTCTTCCAGTGGGACATCGATATAGCCGGCGAGGGCCACTCGTCGGCCGGCCGCGGCAAGTGCTCGGTCAAGCGCTTCGGCCTGGATCCTGGTCCGGGGGAATCCGTCGAGGATCGCGCCGCCAAGCGCGTCGGGAGCGTCGAGCCGCTTGAGAAAGACGCGAACGATGGTCTCGTCCGGGACGAGCTGGCCGCGGCTCATGTACCGGTTCGCCTCGCGACCCAGTTCGGTCCCCTCGGCTACGGCCGTGCGCAGGAGGTCACCGGATGCCAGGATGGGGACCCCAAGGCGGGCGGCGAGTGCCGGTGCCTGGGTGCCCTTCCCGGCCCCTGGGGCGCCGAGCAGGACGAGGACGGTCATGCGTTCGTGACGGCGCCGGCCTGGATCATCGAATGAAGCCCTCGTAGTTGCGCATCATCAGCTGCGCCTCGATCTGCTTCATGGTCTCGACGACGACGGATACGACGATCAGCAGGCTCGTGCCGCCGAGACCCAGGGTCGCCAGATCCGGCACCGCAAGCGCAAGGACAGCCGGAGAAACCGCGACGATGGCCAAGAAGAGAGCTCCTCCGAAGGTGATCCTGCTCACGACCCGAGCCAGGTAATCCTGGGTCGGACGACCCGGTCTGATCCCGGGGATGAACCCGCCGTTCTTGCGCAGTTGCTCAGCCGTCTCGTCCGGTTTGAAGGTGAACGCGGTGTAGAAGTAGGTGAAACCCATGGTCAGCAAGAAGAAGGTCACGATGTAGAGCGGCGACGAAGAGCTGAAGACGGTCACGATCAGTTCCGAGATCTGCTTGATGATCGGGATATCCGACGTCGAGAAGTAACTCGCCACCTGCTGCGGGAAGAGGAGGATGCTGACCGCGAAGATGATCGGGATCACGCCAGCCTGGTTGACGCGCAGGGGCAGGAAGGTCTGCCCGCCCGAATACATCCGGCGCCCACGGACACGACTGGCGTACTGGATCGGGATCCGGCGTTGGCCTTCCTGGATGTAGATGATCACACCAACCGCGGCGATGGCCACGATCGCGAAGCCGACGGCCAAGCTGATATTGGGATTGAGGCGGAATGAGTTGATGGCGCCCGGGGCACGACTGACGATGCCGGCGAAGATGATGAAGCTGATCCCGTTGCCGATGCCCCGCTCGGTGATCAGCTCGCCGATCCACATCAGGACGATCGCCCCCGCGGTCAGGGTCGCGATCTGGGTCAACGTCTCAAAGCTCGACAGATCGAATGATCCGGTCAGCGCACTCTGGGCGTTGAGCAAAGCCAGCACGCCGTAGGACTGCAGGATCGCCATCGGAACCGTCAGGTAGCGGGTGTACTGATTGATCTTGTTGCGACCGAACTCACCCTCGCGGCTCAGCGCCTGGAGCGACGGCACGACGCCGGTCATCAACTGCATGATGATCGAGGAGTTGATGTACGGGTTCATGCCCAAGGCCACAACAGAGAAGTTCGACAGCCCGCCGCCCGAGAACAGATCGAGCAGGCCAGCCAGCGCGTTACCCTCGACGAATACCCGCAACTGATCCTTGTCCACGCCCGGGATCGGCACCGCAGCCAGGAAGCGGAAGACGATCAGCAGTCCGAGGACATACAGGATCCTGCGCCGGATATCCGGCGC
>SPCO01000216.1 GCA_004525275.1 Thermomicrobiales bacterium
AGCGCCTCTTCCGCGGTCGTCGTGCTCCGCGCGATCGTGTCCTGGACCTCCGTGCTGACTCGCTGCAGCGGCCGCCCAAAGACGATGGCCACCGCGATCAGCACGGGCGCGAGGAGCAGCACGATGAACAGGAGTGTTGGGCTGAGGGTGAACAGGATGATGATCGAGCCGATGAGTCCGATGACGGCCGACAGCAGGCTCGTGACCGTTTGGGTCAGCATCGTGCGCACGAGGGTCACGTCGCTCGACAGTCTCGAAACCAATTCACCCACCCGGCGGCTGGCGTGGAAGTCCAGCGAAAGGGTCACCAACCGGCCGAACAGGTCACCGCGGAGCTGGGCCACGACCCGCTCACCGACGACCCCGAGCAGATACGTTTGCAGGAAGCTGCCGACTGCCTGGATCAGGAACACCACGACGAGGATGACGACGAGGCGATCCAGGCCGGCCGGGTCGCCCCCGGCCACGACCTCGGTCGTGATCCCGGCGATGATCAGCGGGAACGCCAGCCCGATGAACGACGAGATGATGAGGCCCACAAGCGCGATCGCGAAGCGCAGGGCGTTCGGCCGCAGATAGTGGAAGAGTCGCGCCCAGGGCACCCCGCCGAGATTGCGCACCTGGCGAACGACATCGCCAGCCTCACTCGGGATCCGTGCGAACTGCTGGGTCATCTACGCGTTGCTGCCGGGCGTCGCGACAGGCCTTCGAGCACGTACTGGAGCGGGTCACGGAAGACCCTTGGGATCGCGTCGTGCGCACGGCGGATCACTTCTGGCTCGAGATCCAAACTCGGGATCATCACGAATCGACCGCCCGATCCGGAGCCGCACATACAAAAACGCCCGAAGGAACCACCGGTCCGTAGTCAACGCCGCTGACTTGCATCCGCGACACTGCTTTCGGTCTGGCGCCCCTTCGAGCAAGACCTACGATAGCCATGCTTGGCCGCCCTGGCTACACATTTATCCACGACTTTTGCGCGAGACGATCTGTTTTTCGGAACGTTGTCCACAAGCTGTCCACGGTTGCCGATTCAACGCCGCTCGAGGGGTCGGATCTGGGCCCCGCGCAGCATCGGCAACCCCGCCTCATCGATCTCGATCGGTCTCCCCTCCCCCACGTGCCAGATGGTCGCCGACCTCCGATCGAGCCGTTCCGTCGTGGACTCGATGGCGCCGTCAAGCTGGATGACGACGGCTAAGGCGTCGGCGTGGTCGCCGACCTCGATCAGCGAGCCCATCGACCACGCCACGGCCGCAAGACTCAATGGCGATCCCTCGATGATGAATACGGCCTCGGGGCCGAAGTGCAGGCCCTCGATGTGACGGACGCCGTCGTCGCTGCGGTTGACGTGATGGCCATGAAGCGTCCCGTCGGGCTCCGGATGAGCAGTCCACAAACCGTCGGCGCGGGCCAGCTCAACGTGGCTGAAGCGTCGATCCAACCCCGACTCAAGGAGCAGGCTGTGCCGGACGCCCGAGCCGTCGTTCACGACTTCCCGCCAGCGTCGCCCCTTGCGGCCATCGGCGACGGTCCAGGTGACCGTGGCGCCATCGTCAGATACTCCCCATCCGCCGGCTCGGGTCGGGACTTCGACGGTCACGGCTCGGCGCCGATGGCCTCGGCTTCGGCGTTCCGGAGCTCCTCCGTCCACCGAGCGGCGGTCGCCTCGAGCTCGCTCGCCAGCGAGGGTGCGACCCGACCGGCGAGATGTACATCACGGTCGCGATATTCGAGCTCGATCGTGCCTCGCTCGCGAACCCGGGCCAACAACTCCCCGGCCGTATACGGCAGGGCCACGTCGACGTCGATCCAGAGCGTCGCGAGAAGCGCGGCGATCTCGGCACGCAAGGTCTCCATGCCATACCCGGTCAGGGCCGAAACGGCCACCGAGCCGGCGATCGCCGGGGCCGGTGTCGCGCCATCGCGTGCGGCCCTATCGATCAGGTCCGCCTTGTTGGACGCGAGGAGGCGTGGCTTGTCACCGGCACCAAGCTCGTCAAGAACGGTCTGTACGGTCGCCCGATGCTCCGCGACATGGCCATCCGATGCATCGACAACCTCGATCAGGACATCGGCCCGATTGACCTCTTCGAGCGTCGCTCGAAACGCATCCACGAGCTGATGCGGGAGCTTGTGGATGAACCCGACGGTGTCGGTAACGATGGCCGTCTGGCCATCACCCAGCTTGACCTGACGGCTCGTTGGATCGAGCGTGGCGAACAGCTTGTCCTCAGCTTTGGCGACCTCCGACCCGACGAGAGTGTTCAGGAGGGTGGACTTGCCGGCGTTGGTGTAGCCCACGATGCCCACGGTTGGCCACAGTCGTCGATCTCGACCGCGAGCGGCCGTTTCGCGCTGCTGGCGGACCTGCTCCACCCGGGACTTCATCTTCGAGATCCGGGTCCGGATGATTCGACGGTCGGTCTCCAGCTGGCTCTCGCCCGGGCCCCGCGTCCCGATCCCGCCGCCGGTCCGCGACAGGTGCGTCCATAGCCGGGTCAGGCGTGGCAGCTGGTACTCGAGCTGGGCGAGCTCGACCTGGAGCCGACCTTCGTGAGTCTGCGCATGGAGTGCAAAGATGTCGAGGATCAACCGGCTCCGGTCGATGACCTTGACCCCGAGAAGACCTTCGAGCGCGCGCTGTTGCGCCGGTGACAGCTCGTCATCCGTGATCAGAACGTCAAACCCGGTTTCGCGCTTGGCGGCGACCAGTTCCTCGGCCTTGCCCTTGCCGACATACCAGTTCGG
>SPCO01000202.1 GCA_004525275.1 Thermomicrobiales bacterium
ATCACCGGGCAGCGACCCAAAGGCCGCTCCGACCACCCAGATCGTCGTGGCCAGGATCAACATCGCGAAGACGACCATGGTCACGTGTCCGGCCAGCTTCTCCAGCGCGATCGTCCGTCGGCTCTGCGGCGTGGCGGCGAGAAGATCGAGACTTCCCTTGGCGGCTTCGCCGGCCAGGGTCCCAGATAGGGCAAGGACCGGCCACAGTCCGAGCACGATCGGCAGGGTGTTGCCGACCCGCCAGGACAGGAACCCGCCCATCGTCTCGAGATTGATCGGTTCGCCCAGCAGGCCCCGCAAGGCCGGTGGCAGGGCGGTCAGCCCTGCGATGAAGGCGCGGCGCAGTTCGAACGTCGAGAACTCCGGGGCAAACCCATAGGGCGCCCCGGTCCCGATCATGAACAGGGCGGCCACGCCACCCACGACGAGCGCCGCCCGCCGGCTGTCCCGGACCGTCTTGCCGTAGATCGATCCGAGGCCGGCGACCCTGGCCCAGACACTCGGGCGCTTGAGAACACGCGCCTCGGCGGTCATCGGCTGGCGGTCTCAACGATCGGCTGATCGCCATATTGGGCCAGGAAGACATCCTCGAGGTTCGGTTCGCGACTGACCACGTCCACGATCCCGTGCGGCGCCGCGGCGGCGATGACCGCGCCGATCGGGCCGCTCACCCGCATCCTGATGAGGTCGCCTTCAGCCTGGACCTCGCTGACACCGTCGAGACCATCGAAGACGGACGGTGCCACGGGCGCACTGAACAAGAGCTCCACGTGATGGAAAGCGAGCCGGCGGATCGCCTCGATGCGATCCACCTGGACGAGGCGGCCTTCTCGGATGATCGCGACGCGGTCGCATGTTCGGTCGACCTCATCGATGATGTGCGACGACAGGAAGATCGTTCGACCCGCCTCACGTGCTTCGCGGACCAGGGCAAAGAACGTCTGTTGGATCAGGGGATCGAGACCCGCCGTCGGCTCGTCGAGGATGAGCAGATCCGGGCGATGCTGGAGGGCCACGACGAGCCCGACCTTCTGCTTGTTGCCCTTCGAGTACTCCTTGAAGCGCCGGCTGACATCGAGATCCAGCCGCTCGACGAGCTCGTTGACATACGCCTGGTTTACGCCCCCGCGCAGGTTCCCGAAGTAGGCGATCGTCTGCGCACCGGTCAGTCGGTCATAGAGGTCGAACTCGCCGGGCAGATAGCCCACCCGTCGATGGATCGCGACCGGATCCGCGGTCGTCTCGATGCCAAAGACCTCGGCCCGGCCGGAGCTCGGCCGGATGAGATCGAGCAGAACGCGCATCGTCGTCGTCTTGCCGGCGCCATTGGGCCCGAGGAACCCGAAGATCTCGCCCTCGGCGACCTCGAGATCGAGCTCCGTGATCCCGCGGTGCTCGCCGTATGACTTGGTCAGACGTTCGGTCCTGATGATCGTGGACAACCTGGACTCCTGACGACAGATCGACGCTGCGGTCGACGGTGGCTACGGTTGGTGGCTGGACATCAGTTTCGCTTCGCGGCCGTGCGCCACGCCGCTCGAGCAGCGCTCACCTCGACTGGTCGATGGCACGTTGGGCCACCTCGGCCTGCTCCTTCAGCAGACGCAGGTGAGTTTCGACTCGACTGGCCAGCGAGGCCCGACCGAGACGCACGAGGATCCCGGTCCAGCGATCGAATGGCTCGAAGGTCGCGGCGTGGATGACCCGCGTCCCGCCGGAGACCGGTTCCAGGCGCCAGCTCCACTCGCTATCGAAACCCGACGCGGTGACCCGCAGGCGAAAGCGTGAGTCGGGCCGGGCTTCCAGGCTCTCCACCCGGGCTTCGTCACGCAACAGGCCGACCTGCGCGCGCGCTGATCGGGTCGTCGCCGCGGCGGGCCAGGACGGGGAGGCAGGACCGAGTCGAACCTCCGGAAAGAGCATGCTCGTAGCGGCCGGATCATGGAGCGTCGCCCAGACCGTGCGCGGCGTCGCCAGCACGAAGACTCGGCGCTCGACCACGCCAGGCTCGCCGGCCGCGAGCCGATCGGAGCGTCTACCCGGCGCGCCGTCACCGGTCCCGACCGCCATCGTCAGCCGCCGATCGGGTGCCAGACCGTCTTCATCTCGAGGAAGGCGGCGATCCATTCGGGGCGTTCCGTCGCGGCGTCATCGAGCCAGTCGAAACGGGACTCGGCGACCCGGGTCGGGCGGCGTGAAAGACGCTTGATATCATCCGCGGCCAGTAGCTCCGTATCGCGACGCATCGCGTCCGAGACGCCCCACGTATCAAGCGCATCGACATCGGCGTGTGCGGCCAGGACCGGCACGAGTTCCGGCTTCCGACCGGTCAGGACGTTGACCACGCCGCCCGGGACATCCGACGTGGCGAGAACCTCTGACAGGGTGACGGCCGGGAGTGGGCGTCCCTCGCTGGCGATGAGCACGACCGTGTTGCCGGCCACGAGCGGGGGCGCGAGGCGACTCACCAGCCCGAGGAGTGACGAGGTCTCCGGAGCGACCACCCCGACAACACCGCTCGGCTCGGGGATCGTGAAGTTGAAATAGGGCGCGGCCACCGGGTTCGACGAACCCAGGATCTGGCTGATCTTGTCCGCCCAGCCCGCGTACCAGACCCAGCGATCGATGGCATGGTCGACGACGCTGCGGGCCGCCGCGGGTTTGAGCCCCTCGGCGGCTTCGACCTCGGCCACGAATTGTTCGCGACGACCCTCCATCAGCTCGGCGACTCGATACAGGACCTGGCCGCGGTTCATGGCCGTCTTGCCGGCCCAACCTTCGAACGCCTTGCGGGCCGCCCGGACCGCTTCGCGAACGTCCTTGCGCGAGGCACGGCACGCGTTCGCAAGCGGGACTCCGTCCGCGCCCGAGACAAGGTACGAGCGTCCCGATTCGGTTCTCGGGAACGCGCCGCCGATATACAGCTTGTACGTCTTGCGGACCTCGACCCGAGCCTGGACTGGGGCCGGGTTGCTGCCTGGCGACGGCATCAGCGGTCCTCCAGCCGGACGTAGGCGTGCAGCCCGTGCATACCACCTTCGCG
>SPCO01000195.1 GCA_004525275.1 Thermomicrobiales bacterium
AGCATGACCGCGATCCACGCTGGTGACGCGGTGCGCAGCACGCCCAGCGCGGCATCGATATCGACTGATCCGACCAGGATCCACAGCGCAAAGACGCTGATCGCGATCCCGAGGCCTCCGCGCAGCAGCGCGTTGCGTCCGATCCGCATCGGGGCGGTCAGTCCCGCCGGCGCCGGGCGGCGAGTTTCGGGGAGAGCCTGATGCGAAGGCGGTGGAGCATGTAGCGAGCGACCACCCGCAGGGTCGACAGGCCATAGACGACGCTGCGTCGGAACCCGACCGAGGACGCCTCCTCGAAGTAGCGGGTCGGGACCGCGACCTCGCCGATCCGTCGTCGCATCCCGGTGGCCACGACCTGGGCGATCAACTCCTGATCGAAGACGAAATCGTCGCTATTGCGATCGTACGGGACGGTCTCAAGCAGCTCTCGACTGTATGCCCGCAGACCGGTGTGGTACTCGGACAGGTGCAATCCGAAGGCTGCGTTCTCGACGATGGTGAGGAAGCGGTTACTGACGTACTTCCAACGGGGCATGCCGCCGGCCAATGGATCTCCAAGAAAGCGACTGCCGAGGACGAGATCATGCGTGCCGTCCGCGATCGGGGCGATCAACGCCGGGATCCGGGTCGCGTCGTACTGATAGTCCGGGTGGAGCATCACGACGATCTCGGCCCCGGCTTCCAGCGCCGCGTCGTAGCACGTCTTCTGGTTCCCGCCATAGCCGCGGTTCTGGCTGTGGATGATCACGTGCAGTCCGAGCTGTCTGGCGATCTCGACCGTTTCGTCGCCCGACACGTCGTCGACGAGGATGATCCGTTCGACCAGGTCGTGTGGGATATCGGCGTAGGTCCGCTCCAGGGTCCGGGCGGCGTTGTAGGCCGGCATGACGATCACGAGGCGCGGCGTTCGACTCACGGGTTCCGGGGTGGCCACGGCGGAAGGGTACCCCAGCCGGTCACGGAGCCGTCATCGGCCTGTGAGACGATAGCCGGCAGCCAGCGCAGCGCAGTCTTGAGGACGCAGCCCACGATGTACGAGCGACTCTTTGGCACCAAGGAGCAGGATCCAGCGATCGGTGATCGGATCCCACCTGGTCAGTACAAGACCGACAAATTTCCGGTCCTCCACTACGGGTCCGTGCCGCGGATCGATCTGGCCACCTGGGACCTCAAGATCTGGGGAGAGGTCGACTCGCCTATCACGTTGACCTGGCAGCAATTCAAGGGCCTGCCACGCAAGACCGTGGCCACGGATATCCATTGCGTCACCCGCTGGACCAAGCTCGATACGACCTGGGAGGGCGTCCCGATCCAGACGATCCTGGAGTTGGCCGGCGTGCGTCCGAGCGCGACCCACATCGTTTCCCATGCTGAACAGGGCTACACCGCCAACCTGCCATTGAGCGTCCTGGACGACGATGACGTCCTCCTGGCCGACACCTTCGGCGGCGAACCGCTCGAGGTCGAACACGGTTACCCGCTCCGCCTGCTGGTCCCGAAGAAGTACTTCTGGAAGAGCAGTAAGTGGATCCGCGGGCTGGAGTTCCTCGATCACGATCAGCCAGGTTTCTGGGAGCGCTATGGCTACCACAACGACGCGGACCCATGGCAGGAAGAACGCTTCAGTGAATAGCGCGAACTCGGGCTGGATCGATCAGCTGCGTCGCGAGCCGCGCATCTGGGTTTGATCCGGCGCGAACAACCGCAGTCGATTGGACAGCAGGAACAACTCGCGGTCGAGAAGGCTGATGAGGGCTTCGAGGCGCTCCGTGGTCGTGGCCGCTTCCAGGAGTGCCTGTCGTCGGGGTAGCTCGATCTGGGTGATCCCCGACAACAGATAGGAAAGCACGGTGGGGTCGTCCGGGATGGCCAGATCGCGGTGGTCGCCGACCTCGGTCACCTCGCTCACGTCGGCGATGTCCTCGCCAGGGTCGCGGTCGTCATCGATCTCGACCTGGATATCGAGCGTTTCGTTCGTCTCGCCGTCGCGTGTCCGCATCAACCCAAGGTAGCGGATGAACTTGCGGACGGCCGTCGCCGCCAGGCGCTCTGCCCGCGCCTCATCACCGACCTCGTCTTCCAGCGGCGTCACGTCGGCGATCAGGTATGGCTCTCGGGCGGGGTCGACGGCATCGATGGCGAAGCGCCCGGTCGCGGCCGCGAGCAGATCGAAGCGTCCATCGGGATATCGACCCGCCTTGCGGATCTCGACCATCGCGCCGACACCGGCCAGCGTGAGCGTGTCGCCCGCCCCGACCTCATGGCCGTCGCGGATGAGCACGACGCCGAACGGCGCCCCGGTGTCGAGGCAATGACGAGTGAGCGCACGGTAGCGGTCTTCGAAGATATGGAGGGGCAGGACGATGCCCGGACAGAGGACGGTGTGCAGCGGGAAAAGGGGGATCTCCACGGACGTTCGGGCCGGGGTCCGGCCGGCCCGCGCTCGGTCAGGTCAGTGCGAGCAGCCCTTGGGCGAGCCGGTATCGTCGGCCGTCCGGAAGCTGGAGCCGCAGCCGCAGGCCGAGACCGCGTTGGGGTTGTTGACCGTGAAGCCAGCGCCCATCAGCGTGTCGACATAGTCGATCTGCGAGCCGCTGAGGAGGTCCACGGACTTCCCGTCCACGTAGACCTTGATCCCGCTGACGTCGAGGATCTTGTCCTCGGGTGTCGGGGCGTCCTCAAGCATCATCCCGTAGCGGAACCCGGAGCAGCCACCCGAATAGACATAGACTCGAAGCCCGACCTCGGGATTCGTCTCTTCCTTGGTGAGCTCGCTGAGCTTCAGGACAGCGGCATCTGTGAGCGACACCAGGGTCGTCGGCTGCTGATCGATCATCGGGTTTCACCCTCCGGGGGACGTGGTTCGCGGTTGAGCGCCGGGGACCGGTGCGCACATATCGTACGCATCGCAAGGGGTTTCGACAAGCGTCCGCGCCGAAACTCTCGTACTAGCCCCTGATCAGCCGTCCATGCGCTCGATGACGGTGGCGATCCCCTGGCCGACCCCGATACACATCGTTGCGAGCCCGTACCGGCCTCCCGTCCGTCGCAGCTCGTGGGTGAGCATCGTCATAAGCCGACCACCGCTCATGCCCAGGGGATGCCCGAGCGCGATGGCGCCGCCGTTCACGTTGACTCGAGCCGGATCGAGTCCGAGTTCATCGATACACACGAGCGACTGGGACGCGAACGCCTCGTTGAGCTCGATGAGGTCGAGGTCGTCGACGCTGATGCCGGCCCGCTCGAGTGCTTTCCGCGAAGCTGGCAC